>DYRK01000724.1:0-1072 GCA_020718785.1 Desulfatirhabdium butyrativorans
TTCACTTCTCACTATTCACTTCTCACTTATTTTATTAAGCATTTCGGGAAAAAGAGCTATCATTCTCTCGATTTCGTCAATATTGATAGTCTGCGTGTGTTCATATAATTCTTTGCTGTAATCTTCTATATGCCGGACTTTATATTTCTCAGCGCTCTGTTTGAGATCCAGTGAAAAAGATACAATATCGTCAATAAAAAACATATCCTTGATCTCTTCCCATCTGGGAATGAATTCTCCGGCGATAATTTCCGCCATTGCAGACGCACGGACTTGCATCTCTGCACGCGTATCATCGGCAGGCTTCTGGCCGGTATTTCCCGGCACATTTGTCTTTACACGGAAGGGCAGGAATTTCTTCAATTCCGATATCAGCCGCGCCCGGGTTAAGGGCTTTTGCAGGCATCCGTCAAAGAGAGCGTTGATTTTATCCAAAGATGCCCGTGTCTGCGAACCGGTCAGCGCAATCACGGGAATATGTCTTAATTCATCTTTTTCCCTGATAGTTTTCGTAAGGCTGTATCCGTCTTTGTCCGGCATTCTCAGGTCTGTGAGTATCAGATTCGGCAGGTTTCCCGAATGGCGGCAGTGGGCAAGCAGACTCAGCGCATCATCGCCGCTTTCTGCTTCAAGTACGGAAAGCCCGCTGTCTTCAAGATATCCGCTCACCAATACCCTGTTATACTGAACATCGTCAACAAGCAGAATGCCTGCATTTTCAAACACGATGTTTTCTGTGTCGGAGTCATCCGTCTTTCTGACCGCATTCAGTGCCGGGACAACCGCGACATCGGGAAAAACAAGCCGGAACGTACTCCCATGTCCGATCTCGCTTTCAACAAATACAGTGCCGTTCATGATCTCAACCAATTTTTTCGTTATGGCTAATCCCAGACCGCTTCCTTCATATTTCCGGGTGACAGAACTGTCCTCCTGTCTGAAACTCTCGAAAATGACTTTCTGCCGGTCACGCGAAATGCCGATTCCCGTATCGCTGATCTCGAAAACAAGGGTCATGCAGGAGGGCAAAAAAGGAATTTTTGCACTCCGGACTTCCTCATATTCACCTCTG
>DYRK01000724.1:1172-2884 GCA_020718785.1 Desulfatirhabdium butyrativorans
GGGCAAAAAAGGAATTTTTGCACTCCGGACTTCCTCATATTCACCTCTGACTGTCACCTTCACATAGCCCTGCTGTGTGAATTTTATCGCATTCCCGATCAGCTTTGCCAGAATCCCTCTGAGTTTTGTCTCATCCAAAAGAAAGGCAGTCTGCGGCAGTCCGTCTGTATCCTGTTTCAAACGGAGTCCTTTTTCCGCGGCTTTCTGCGAGAATATCAGCTCCGTATCCCTCAGCATTTCAATGAGATTCACAGGCTCCGGACAGATTTCCAGCCGTCCGGCTTCGAGCTTTGAAAGATCAAGAATATCGTTCAGCAGTCCCAGCAGGGATTTTCCGCTGGAAAGAACAGCGTTGAGATAATACCGGTATTGCGGTGTTTCGACTTTGTTGAGCAGTATCTCGCTGAATCCGAGAATGGCATTCAGAGGAGTGCGTATTTCATGACTCATATTGGCAAAAAATTCGCTTTTGGCACGGTTGGCATCCTCTGCCTGTTTTTTGGCGGTCTCGAGTTCTTCGGCATAGTTTTTCAGTTTTTCCTCTGCCCGTTTGCGCTGGTCAATATTGCGCGCCACCCCCAGAAGCCCGGTCAGATCATTTTTTTCGCTGTAAATACAGGTCAGTATGGTATCCACCCATAAGGAAGGACCGTTTTTCCGTTTTATTTTCTGGTCAAAGCGCAACGATTCGGATGCCAGGGTTTCCAACCCTTCGGATTCCTGACTTTGAGACGTGACATTCATAATGTTTTCAAGGGAAAACGAGCTTAACAGATTTTCCAGCGTGTCATGGTTCATCTCTTCGGGTCTGTATCCGGTCAGCCTTTCCAGCGAGGGACTGATGTAGGTGAACTTCATATCGGCATCTCGGGTCCAGATCACGTCCTCTGTATTTTCTGCAAGCAGCCTGTACATTTTTTCACTCTTTCGGAGAGCCTCCTGTTCCTGTCTGCACACAGAGATATCCCGCGTGACCCAGATAATTTCCGCAAGCCTTCCTGTTGCAGGGTCGCTGATTCCCCTGCCCGCGGTTTCGAGCCGTACATAATTTCCGTCTTTACGCCGCATCCGGTAAGATACGGTCATGCAGACGCCTGCCTGTTTCGTCACCGAGGAATGGAAGCTCTTAACCGCGGGGAGGTCATCAGGATGAAACTCGTCATAAAGATTGCGTCCCAGAAGTTCTTCGGCTTCGTAGCCCAGCAGTGACAGGCAGGCAGAAGATACAGAAATGAATGTTCCGTCCGGAGCATGACGCGAAATCATGTCCGGCGAATTTTCAACCATCGAACGGTACGCGGCATCAGTGTCTTTTTTCAGACTGACCGCGGATGCCAGCAGCTTTTTCATCGGAATTTCTCTCTCTGTCGGGTGATAAGCCCCTGTTTTTTTTCATAAGCAGGTTGGGTTTGGTGCCTCAACCCAACCTGCGAAGACAGGATACAGGCAATCTTCTTCATTTTCAATCTCATAAGCCGGTTTTTTTTTGCGGAACCCGTTCCGGCTGCTTTCAGTAAAGTCATATCAATTTGTTAATATTATATTTTCTCCTTGACATCCTCCTTATTTTATGCCGTTTTAAAGCCTTTTATCAAGCGAAATCTGTCTGTCACAGTTTTAAAAACGGAATTTTCCTGATATACTGCACCTCGTTTCCAAGCCCGGCTTGAAAGTAAAGCGGGTTTGAAACCCGCTTTACTGACTGCTTTAAG
>DYRK01000725.1 GCA_020718785.1 Desulfatirhabdium butyrativorans
CCGGGGCTTCGGGCGCAGATGCGTTCCCAAGCAGGGGCTTGGGAACGAGGAAAGCTGCTGTCCGACAAGTAAGTATCACTGCCGTTAAGTCAGGCGGGAGGAGTGCTGAAATGCCGATTTTTTTCTCGTTCCCAAGCCCCAGCTTGGGAACGCACTTGCCGGGGAGGCTCCCCGGCTTCCCGTGACGGGAGACAGCCCGAAGCCGGGGCTTCGGGCGCAGACGCGTTCCCAAGCAGGGGCTTGGGAACGAGGAAAGATGGATACTATTCGATATGAAGCGTCTGTCCGGGGTATATTTTGCTTGGGTCTGATAAATCATTTATTTTCAGCAGACGATCCAGAGAGATATTATACCGCTTTGCAATCTGAAAGGCAACATCTCCCTGTTTTACCTGATAAATTTTCGGCGATTTATCCTTTTTCAGCGGTTTTCCAGTCTTATCGGCTAATAAAACCTTTTTCGGCAGGATGTTCAGCATCTGACCGAGCCGGACATTCATACCCTTAATATTATTCAACTCTCTGATTTCCTGCAATGTCATATCATATTTTTCGGCAATAGCCCAAAGGGTTTCCCCTTTTTTCACCTTATGATTTTCCTGAGGGACATGTTTGGGCTTCTCAGTCTTATCGCTTACCTGATCTTTTTTCGGCAGATCATTTTTCCGCGGTATGGCCAGGACTTGACTGAACCGGACTTTTATATCATGAAGGCTGTTTAACTGAGAAATTTCCCTCAATGTCATATCATACTGTCTGGCAATCGCCCAGAGTGTTTCCCCTTTTTTAACCTCATGTTTTGCGTAAGAAACTTTCGGCTCAGAGGCTTTTTCTGATCTGACAGGCTTGGATTCGGAAAAAAATATTCTTTCCGATCCGACAGATGCTGTTTCGGGAAAAAGCCTTTTTTCCGACTTGACAGGCAGCGGTTCGGGGAAAAAAGCTTTAGCCGGCACGGCAATCTCATCTGTCTTTGACAGCAGAATTCCGCCCATGTCCGGCGGCACTTTCAGCGGATAGCGGTTTCCCGGTACGACATTGCAACGAAGTTCGGGATTGAGTTCTTTTAATGATTCCTGAGAAATACCCATAGCCGCTGCCGCGTCTTTCAGGTGTATCTGATCTGAAATGTTTACAATCTCATAGTCCGGCGGAGAATGGTGATTTACCGCGTCCAATCCGTATTCTTTCGGATTCGCTATAATGTGAAGCGCGGCTAAAAATCTGGGAACAAACTGGGCAGTTTCTTGCGGAAGGTCTTTGTACAGATCCCAGAAATTGTCGAAATAATTGACATCCTGTTTCCGTATCGTGCTGAGAATCCGGCCCTCGCCGCAGTTGTAGGCTGCCAGAACGGTTGTCCAGTCACCGAAAATATCGTGCAGTTCTTTCAGATAGGCAACTGCCGCTTTTGTTGCCTTTTCAGGATCGAGACGTTCATCAACATATTGGTTACGTTTGAGTCCGAACCGGGAACCGGTTGATTGGATAAACTGCCACAATCCCAGAGCGCGGGCGTTTGAAAGCGCATATACCCTGAACCCGCTCTCGATCAGCGGCAGCCATGAGAGTTCTTCGGGCAGTCCTGCTTTTTTAAGCTCCTTGATAATAAAGGGACGGTATTTGCCTGAGCGACGGTACGCACCGATAAAAAAGGATTCTTTCTGTGTCTTATCCGTCCTCATCAGCACAGCAATTTCATCGCGGATATATGAGTTCATAATCATGGGAATGGCTTTGTTTTTGCCGCTTGCAAGCATTTTTCCGGACGCGTGGATTTCAAGAATACGCTTTGAAATCATCACGCGCAGGTCTTCTTTCTGCTGCGTCATATCGGGATCACCGTCTGATTCCATCTCAATTATCAGAGAATATGCCTGATCCAGAGCCGCGAGTGCTTTCCGGTTTTCTCCTTTCTGCCATAATTTCCGGGAATCTTCGCAAAGAGCAGCAGCATTATCCAGCAGAGTTTTCTGACCGGCAGGAGAATCGCTGTTTTTTAATCCATCGTTCCCGCGCATGGGCTTGGAAACGATGGAACCTGCCGCGGATTTGACTCCGCCGGTTTTGAGAGAAGGTTTGAATTTATCTGTGGAATGCGCGGTATTCTGAAAATTCCCTGCACATCCTGCGGAAAGAAGAAGAACTGCCGACAGAAAAACAATATGGTATTTCATCAGACTTGACCTCCGATATTTTTGCGGCGCCGGAAATGGCGGGCGTTCCCGAAACGGTAAGGGCAAGCCGCCGGCCTGCCCCTACTTTCCTGCATTTTTCTCTGCTTTTTTGCGCTGAATCTGTTTCATTTTTTTCTGAATTCTGTTTTTCATTTCATCATATCTGGCAGCATCAAAGGCACCGATTTCGCTTGATCTGACATAGTATGCCCGTGACCAGAAACCTGCATCGTCAAGCCAGCCCTCATCAACACAGGTATCAAACCATTTGAGAATATGATCAATGAATTTCAGATAGATCCGCTTTTTGAAATCATTATATTTTACAGGATCGAAAGCTCCGGCATCCCGAGCTGTGTTGCGCCAGATATTCAGCGCGGCCATGGCAGAGGAAAACCCGTCTTTTTTTATGGATTTTTCAAGGTGCAGCAGACTGTCCGAGGCAATGTCTAATAATTGTTCCTCACTCTGCCGATATTCGCCCTTATCTTTTCCGGCAAAGGCTTCAGGCAACGGCAGGATATCGGTAACTATCAGACATAATACAATTAATGAGATTTCGATTTGATTCTGCTTTTCTTTTTTCATCTTTTTTACCGCCAATTATGCCGAAGCAGGCATATAAGTCAATAGGGTGAAGGGAGTATTCGGAGGTAGCCGAAAACCCCGAAAGCTCGCTTGGGATTGACAAATCCCAAGCATTT
>DYRK01000726.1 GCA_020718785.1 Desulfatirhabdium butyrativorans
TAAGAATTATCCTTAACTTAATGGCAGTGAAGCCGGGGCTTGGGAACGAGGAAAAAAGACTGTCTTGATGCCTTCGGAATACGGGAAGGAGATAAAATTCAATCAAATATGCTCAGAAAAATCAGAATTCAACATTATAAATCCCTGTCAGACATAGATGTCGTTCTCAGCCCGCTGTCGGTCTTATTCGGGCCCAATGCCGCGGGGAAAAGCAATTTTTTGGATGCGTTGCAATTATTGTCCCGTATTGCCGACAGCCGTACTCTGAAAGATGCTTTTGAACCGCCTTACCGGGGCAAGCCGCTGGAATCTTTTGCTTTCGGGGATGACGGAATCAAAGGACTGCTCAGACAGGAAACTGCTTCATTCAGTATCGAAGCCGATATCGGACTTTCCGATTCGGTGAAGGCAAGGGTCAATCATCAGATTCGCGAAATGAGAAAAAGCAAACCCTCGGGGGAAACATCAAAACCTGATAAATTGCAGTCTTTTGTCCGTGAAACCTATCTGCGTTACCGGATTGAAATCGAGATACTCCCCAAGTCCGGTATTCTCCGTGTTGCAGATGAATTTTTGGCTGCCCTGAATCAAAACGGAGAGGTCAACAAAAAGAGAAGTCCCTTTCTGGAAAAAAAGAAAGACCGTCTTCATCTGAGAATGGAAGGGCAGGCGCATCCCACATATTATGAGCGCTATCTGGATCACAGCATCCTTTCTATGCCCTTGTATCCGCCCCATTATCCGCATCTGACCGCCCTGCGGCAGGAGCTTGGCAGTTGGTTTTTCTTCTATTTCGAGCCGAGAGAACGGATGCGTGCCGCCAATCCTGTCAAAGAAACCCGGCATATCGGCTTGATGGGTGAAGAACTGGCTTCATTTCTGAATACCCTGCGCGCGCTTGACAGCCCTCAGTTCAAAGCGGTTGAAAAAGCCCTTTGCATGATTATCCCGAATGTCACCGGCATTGAAGTGGGAGCAAATGATCTGGGAGAAGTCGAACTGAAACTGATGGAAGGCAATATCCCTATTCCTGCAAGAGTCTTATCTGAAGGAACATTGCGGGTTTTAGGGCTTTTGGCAATCGGAGGGGCAAAAGACCCTCCGGCATTGCTGGGCTTTGAAGAGCCTGAAAACGGCATCCATCCCCGCAGAATACGCATGATTGCCGATCTCCTGAAAAACCGGGCGGCAACCGGCGATTCGCAGATTATTGTCACAACGCATTCACCGATTCTGCCGGATATGTTTTCAGATGAGAATCTTTTTGTTTTTCGCAAAGAGGGCGGCGTGACAGTGATCAAGGCTTTTGACAAAAAAATGGTAAAAAAATAAAGGAAAATAAGATGATGTCCGACATCTCCCCTGACCGCGTCAGAAAAATAAAAACTTTTCCCTCTTTGGTGAAATTCCTCCGGGAAGAACTGAACTGGAAACTCGAGGAAGAAGACATTGACGACCTCACCTTTGAATATGAACCCGAGGAATTGGGCATTGATCCGAAATCAGCCGTAAAAATCAGAGAAATCAAACAACTGCGTCCTTTTGCAGTCAATCAGCCCTGGGGCATTTTTTATCTCAGCTTTGAGCCGAAACGCCTGCCTGTGGCGGTATTGCGCCGGGTCTTGCGGGCATTGGTGCTGAAACGGCGGCAGAGCGCAAATCCTTCAAGCCGTCCCGCATGGGAACTGCATGATCTGCTCTTTATCTCTTCTTACGGAGAAGAAAACACCCGGGCCATTACGTTTGTGCATTTCAGAGAAGACGGATACAGCAATCTCCCTTCGCTGAAAGTCATCGGCTGGGATGTTCAGGATACGCCCCTGCATATTGACCAATGTATTCAGGAACTTGGAAAACTCAGATTTGATGCGGAACTGTCGCCGGAGGCATGGCGGGAGCAATGGTCATCCGCATTTACCTTGAGACATCGTGAAGTTATCTCAACGTCAAAGCAGCTTGCCT
Organism: Desulfatirhabdium butyrativorans; assembly: GCA_020718785.1. GTDB lineage: Bacteria > Desulfobacterota > Desulfobacteria > Desulfobacterales > DYRK01 > DYRK01. The sequence goes on from DYRK01000726.1 coordinate 1,963, forward strand.
CGGAACTGGCTGCGCTTGCGGGACAGATTCGCAAGCGGATCAGTGCGGTTCTGAATGTGGAGTCAAAACAGGGACCTGTGCGAAGTCTGTATAAGGCATGTCAGGAAACCCTGCTGCATGATCTCACGGAAGAGCGATTTGCGGATATGTTTGCCCAGACCGTTGCCTACGGGCTGTTTTCCGCCCGATGTTCACGTCCCGCCGGGCTGATTGCCGACAATCTCACGGATATGATTCCCGAAAGCAATCTGTTTCTGCGGGAACTGCTTTCGACTTTCTTTTCTGTGGGCGGCAAAAAAGGAAAGATAGATTTTGACGAATTCGGTATCAACGATGTGGTGGAAATGCTGAGGGACGCCAATATGGAAGCGGTGCTGCGGGATTTCGGCGACAAAAATCCGCAGGAAGACCCGGTGATTCATTTTTATGAGGGCTTTCTCAAGCAGTATGACGCGGACCAGAAGATCAAACGGGGCGCATTTTATACCCCGAGACCGGTCGTATCCTTTATTGTGCGCTCCGTGCATGAGATATTGAAGAGGGATTTCGGTTTGAAATACGGGCTTGCGGATACCACGACCTGGGGGGAAATGGCAGAGCGTTCCCAAGCCGGGGCTTGGGAACGAGATATTTTGATTCCTGAACGAGTCTCAAAGGATGCGCCTTTTGTGCAGATTCTCGATCCCGCAGTCGGGACAGGGACTTTTCTCGTTGAAGTCATTGATCTGATTCATAAGACAATGGCTGAGAAATGGGAAACCGAGGGTGAGAATGTGAAGGAATGCTGGAATGACTACGTGCCGAAACATCTGCTTCCCCGGCTGTACGGATTTGAACTGATGATGGCGCCGTACAACATTGCTCATGTCAAGATTGCGCTCAAACTCATTGAGACGGGCTATCAGTTCAAA
>DYRK01000727.1 GCA_020718785.1 Desulfatirhabdium butyrativorans
AATGAGTATGTGAGTTTCGGCGTGCCGCTGCCGCGTGCATGGAATGTGACAGATGTTTCCAAACTCAGGCTGAGAGACGCTGGCGGAACAGCAATTCCGGCGCAGTTTCACGCTTTGGCGCGATGGGGAAGTCATGCCGGAGACACTTCAGCGCCGGTCAAGTGGGTACTGGTCGGCTGTTTCTCAACAGTTGCCGCAAATGCAACCCAGACCGTGCAACTGGACGCCAAGGGACCGGGCCCTTCGCCTGCTTCAAGTCTTCAGATCAATACCTCGACGCCGGGAAAAATGATCGTCAATACCGGCGCGGCTCAGTTTGAACTGAACACGAGCGGAAATTTCAATCTTTTCAATCAGGTGACGGTCGGCGGACAGACCCTGCTTCAATCTCTCGGCGAAACGGCTGCTATTGACTATGAACCCGCAGGCAGTCTGAGCCTTGTTTCCGGGGGAACGCCGAATACGACCGCCCGTGTTGCGAGTGCGACTATAGAGCGGCAGGGTTCTCTGAATGCCGTAGTAAAACTTGTCGGAAGCATTTCAGACAATACATCTAAGCCTATACTTGACTACACAGCCAGACTTCATTTTTTTGCAGGAAATTCCGATGCCCGGCTTGATTTTACAGTGGAAAACAATCATCCGGTGATTGAAAGAGATGATGGGGGCGGACAGCCGGCAAATGTTCATGATCAGGGCGCAGTCAACAGCGTCTATATCGGCAGCCTGAAACTCTCGCTGCAACTGCAAAATACCGGCGGCAGTCTGCGTGTGCTTACCGAGCAGAATACGGATGTAACATCGCCCGCGTCTGCGGTCAGGCTTTATCAGGATTCCGGCGGAAACGAGCATTGGAATGTCTATCTCGGACAGGTCGGATGGCCCGATCTTGAAAAAATATCAGCGCAGCCCAGACTTCAGGCTTTTTGTACGAAAAAAGGCTTTGAAATCACGGGGCCCGGCGTGTCCAAAACCGGAAATCAGGCGGTTGGCTGGATGTCCGCGTTTCGTTCCTCGGGACCGGGCATCACGGTTGCGATGAGGGATTTCTGGCAGAATTTTCCCAAAGCTGTGGAAACCGGCACTGACGGAAAAATCAGTGTTGATCTCTTTCCCAACGGCTCGCAGTTTAAGCATAATTTCCGGGTAGGCGAAGAAAAAACACACACCATGCTGTTTCACTTCGGAACCGGCGCGACGATAACCGCTGCCGAAGCGGAACGGACAGCAAAGGCATTCAATGAACCGCTGTTCGGAACCGCTTCAAGTTCATGGTATGCAGACAGCGGCGCATTGGGAGAAGTGCCTGCCGCCAATCTTTCTCAATGGCAGCTTTATGAGCGATATACCCGTGTGGCATTCGAGCCGAATCCGGATTTCGATTCGGGGGATTCGGGCATCGAAAATTCAAGCCTTCTGAATGCTGTTGAAAAATATAATTTCTACGGCTGGCAGGATTACGGAGATGTGCCTTTGGATTATGAAGCCTTTGGTCCGAATCAGGCAGGGCAGATGAATCTCAAATACTGGTATGTCTTTGGAATGCTGACGCAATTCTGCCGTTCCGCCGATCTTCGCTGGATAGACATGGCGGTTCCTTCGGCATGGCATCTGGCAGATGTTGATTATCTCCATATTCCGGACAGCGGCATTCAGCATTGGAGTCATGGCGCGTATTTCGGTCACAGCCAGCACGATGAGCCGGGCTGCACCAATCCGAACCGGAACTATAACTCGCCTTCGGTTGACCTCTTTTTCGGCGTTCCCGAACTCATATTCGCTTATCATCTGACCGGCGAGCAGCGTTTCATAGATGTGGCTCTGGAAGGCTTGCAGGCAATGGAAAATCTGTCTCAGTTCAGCAACTTTGCTTATCCGGTATTTTATAGGGAAAGAGCCAATCTGATTTTTGCCTATCTCGAAGGCTATCGCCAGACCGGAGATGTCCGTTGGCTCAACGATGCAAAGACCATTATCGGACATACGGCAAAGACTTCGGACAAGGGATGGCTGAATGATCCTGAAAACTATGTTCCGCCCGAAGGAGGATCAGGCGGAGATGAGCGGATCAGCGGATTTGCAATTTTCCAGACGCTCTGGACCATGGGGCGTTATTTGGATTTCTGCGCTGAATACGGTCTGAGCGATGATCTGGGCGTGAAAAATGCGCTTGAAGTTTACGGGGATTTCATCATTAACCGCATGACTCACGACATTCCGACATGGTACAGAGAGAATTGCCGCGAAAGCTGCCCTGAGGAAGAGGTTCTTGCAAGATACACAGGGCATGTTGCGACCATTGACAGCATCTGGTTTACGGCGGATTACGAGACCTATCTGGAAATCAATGACTGGGCATTGGTGACCGCGGATGTGCTGGCTTACGCCTACAAGTATTCGGGGCAGCAACGATTTCTGGATATGGCTGCCGAATTCTACGAGACCGGAACGACAGATCAGGTCTGGTTGGATGATCCGCCGGTTTACATGGCGACAAAGGATTTGGTGAACTCCCTGAACTGGGGGCTGGTTTATATGAAGCAGACTGCCGGAGGAACCCCGCCGGATTTGTCCGCAGCCGATTTTGACAAAAACGGAATTGTGGAGATCAAAGATGTCATCTCCGCATTGAAAGCCGGGAATCTGAAATCAGTCATATCTGCATTGAAGGTCATGGTCGGTTTTTAGGTGCGAACAGCAGAGCCGCAAAATTTTGCGGCTCTGCATCTCAAATAACCATTTATTTTACAAGGAGGCAACATGAAACGAAAGCATTTCACAACGGCTATTGCGCTGGCGATGCTGCTGCTGGCAATTGCCAGCCCCTGTGCATCTCAGCCCGTCACATTGGTCGCTGTCGGCGACAGTCTCA
>DYRK01000728.1 GCA_020718785.1 Desulfatirhabdium butyrativorans
CCCGGCAAGTGCGTTCCCAAGCAGGGGCTTGGGAACGAGAAAACGAGAAAAAGTTTATAGCCTCACCCCTTTTCTGCAATCACCGTGCCAAGTCAGGGCGGGAAAATACATATAAAAATAACATTCCGATATAAATGGCAATAAATTGTATATAGCCGGTCACTTCATTGAAAAATCCGCTGCGGGTGCTTGTCAGTTTTTTTTACAATTTGTAAAAAAGGGAGCGCGGAAATCAGTATCTGCCGTAAATTTTTCAGCATCTTTTCCGGTCCGCTGAGGGAGATTCATTGACTTTTTTTGTTTTATGATATAGAAGTCTTATTTTCAGTGTATTATTGCTGACAACCGGTATTTTTCAAAGGAGGATATTATGTTTGAAAAAAGCGAGTCTGAAATGAAACTGTTTTTTGTGAAAACCTTATTAATAGCAGGTGTTCTGGCTGTGATGTCTGTTTCATCAGCCTGCGCGCTGACGATTGTCAGCCCGAACACGCCTGTCGGCAAAATCACTTCCAAAGCCGTCATTGCCGTAAAATTCGATGAAAATATCAATTCCGGAACCGTAACAGACAAAGCGGTGATAAACGGTTCTGTATCAGGTCTTCATACCGTCAAGATCAGTGCGGCAGCGACTGCGCTTACACTGACCTCTGAAAAGAATTTCGCTGTCGGCGAAGTCCTGACCGTAACGATAAAGTCCGGAATTCAGAGTACATCCGGCAGCGTGCTGGCTTTGCCGAGAGTCTTTCAGTTTTTTGTAACCTCAGCCAAGAAAACAACGCCGCATTTTTTCAGCGCGCAGGATATCGGCAATTCAGACAGCAGGGGTGTTGCTCTCGGAGATTTCAACAAAGACGGATATTCGGACGCGTTTCTTGCAGACGCTGCCGCCAACATGCTTTGGCTAAATGACGGCAAAGGAACATTTTCCGTACAGCCGCTCGGAAATACCGGGAATGCTGTTGCTGCCGGTGATCTGAACCGCGACGGCTATACAGATGTGTTTATTGCAGATACCGGCGAAGACAAGGTTTTGCTGAATGACGGGACAGGCAATTTTACCGCACAGACTTTGGGAGATTCGGATGCCGGAAACGGTGTGGCTCTCGGCGATCTTGACGGTGACGGCGATCTCGATGCCTTTGTTGCAAATGCCGGAGCAGATACGGTCTGGATAAACAACGGAGCCGGAATATTTACGCCGCGAAGCCTGGGAGATTCGGATACCGGAAACGGTGTTACTCTCGGCGATCTTGACGGGGACGGCGATCTCGATGCTTTTGCTGCAAACAGCGGCGCGGACAAAATATGGCTGAACAACGGTTCGGGAACATTCACGGGACAGAGTCTTGAAGATTCGGATATCAGCAACGGTGCTGTTTTCGGCGATTTCAACGGTGACGGATATCTTGATGTCTTTGTGGCAAACGAGGGCGCAGACAAGGTGCTGCTGAATGATAAAACAGGCAAGTTTGCCGAAACCGTTCTCGGGGATTCGGATCCGGGCAAGTTTGTTGCAATCGGCGATTTTGACGGTGACGGCGACATGGACGCTTTAGTCTCCGGCAGTTTATGGCTGAATGACGGGAAAGGCGTATTTACGAAGGATGAACATGCAGTCGGCAGTTCGAACAGCAAAGGAGCGGCTGTCGGAGATTTTAACGGGGACGAACTTCCGGATCTGTTTGTCGCGAACAACGGTGTCAGCAAAGTATGGCTGAACAATACTCCTCCGGAAATCAGAGATAAAGACGGAAAAGTGATTGCAAAAGAAGTCGCGGCGGAGATGGATGAAAACAGCAAACCCGAGGCATTCAGTCTGACTCTGACTTCCGCTGACAGCGACAATGCACTCACTGCAAGGCAGCCCCTGACATGGAGCATCGGCAAATCTGCCCAGCACGGCTCCGCAAGTGTCGGCGGCACCGGAGCAGTATCTTATACGCCGGCTGCCGACTATGACGGAAAAGACAGCTTTGATGTCAGACTCAGCGACGGAGCAGACAGCGTGAGTATTACCGTAAATGTTACAATCCGAATAGGTCTGCCTGTTATTTTTTCGCAGAACAAAGAAATCGAGAATTTCATTTCCGTTCTTATGGATGAAGATAAAAGCGACACTTTCAGCCTGACTCTGACTGCTAATAATCCCAGCAAGCCGTCCAGTATTCTGACTTGGGGAATTTCATCCGCGGCGGCTCACGGCACGGCTCAGATTCCCGGTTCAAGTACAGTCAATTCTGCAAGCTTCGCTTATGTTCCGAACAAAGATTATGCAGGAAGGGATACATTCAATGTTCAGGTCAGCAATCAGAAGGGCGGCAGCGTAACCATAAGCGTTATTGTGGATATTACCCCGGAAAACGATGCCCCGGTAATTGCGGGTCCCAAATTCCTGACAGCAATCATAGAAAGACCCTTGGAGATTCGGCTGACTGACCTGAAGGTCGCTGATCCGGACAATTTTTACCCCGGAGAGTTTAAGATGGAGGTGAGCGGGGGGCAGAATTATACCCTTTCAGGGAATACCCTCACACCGGCTGCGGGTTTCAGAGGTGAACTTACAGTTCCGATAAAAGTCAATGACGGCAAGCTTGACAGCGCGGTGTTCAATCTTCCGGTTGAAGTCGTTCCTTCCGGCGACATAGACGGCAATCAGAAAATCAATCTGAAAGATGTTATTTTGGTTCTTATGATTCTGACAGATGCACAGCCGGGGAATGATGTGACGATTCATCTTGCCGATGTCAGTGACGACCATAAAATCGGGATTCAGGAGCTTGTTTTTATTTTGAATTTTGTCCTCAATCATTAATCCGGAGTGCAAAAATAGAGCGCAGCGGTTTTTTGCACTTTCCTCGTTCCCAAGCC
>DYRK01000729.1 GCA_020718785.1 Desulfatirhabdium butyrativorans
AGCTTATCCAATTCGTCATCTATCCGGATAAATGCCTCCTGAATCTGTTTTGTCCTGACCGCCCCGTTCTGAATCAATTCGGACAGATCCGTCTGAATGCTTTTCACCAGCAGAGGAAAAGTATCCATGATATTTTTTACCAATCCGACCTCTTCGTCGGTGTCTGCCAGTTTCTGAAGCGTGATACTGCGGCTCTGAAAAAATTCCGCTCCTGTGTTGATCGAATTCATTCTTTCCGGATGTATTTTTCCTTCGTCTCTGTCAACAATGGAATCCATAGCGGCTAACATCATCCGGGAATGCGTCTGCAATATCTGATTCAGCGTTGCATACTGACTGTCTCTCAAAACAGCTTCAGCAGAAGCTTTCCTGATGATTGTGTTGGTACGATAGGCATTTGCCTGCCAGAAAACTCAGTCCCGTAACAATCACAACACCTATCAGGAACATTTTTTTTCCGATGGTCAGGTCAGACATGAAATTTCTCCTTGGAGATATGGGTTATTATTATCTCACGTTGTCATTCCTGCTTCCGCAGGAATGACATGGTGCGTAACATCAGTTACTCGGATTTGTCCTGCATTTTCTTCAATTTCTCTTTAAATGCCTGAAAACCCTGATCCGCTGAAACATATTCCGGGTGTCTGTCAAGCTTTTCCCATTTTTTCCGCAGAGACTCGATCCGCTCGCCTGTGGCAGGATGGGTGCTTAAAAAATTCAGGGAATCGCCGACGCGGTTCAGCGCGTCTTTTTTCTGCTCCTCGGACAGCCTGTCAAAAAAGACGATCATGCCCCGAGGGTCGAGATTTGCCTCAATAAGATATTCCCAGCCTCTGTCATCAGCCTCACGCTCGTAATCGCGGGAGTATTTCTGAGTCAGCAGAAAGGTTCCGTTATTTATGAAAACCGCCATCAGCCCGCCTGTATCGCCGAAAAAGGTCTGTACCAGCGCATACAAGCCCGCGGTGCCGATCAGTTGCCTCAGACCGTGTTGCAGAGTGATATGTGCGGCTTCATGGGCAAGCACTCCGATGACTTCTTCTGCTGAATTTGCGGTCAGCAGCAATCCTGTGTTCAGCACAATATGTCCGCCTGGCAGCGCAAAGGCATTGATTTCAGGGTCTTTTGCCAGATGTAAGACAAAGTCATACTGTTTTTCGGGAATCCGGCTTAGAAGCGGCTTTGCCAGACTTTCCAACTGCTCAAGGATTTCAGCGTCTCCGATAAAAGGCTTGCCTGCTTTCAACTGAGTGACCGTTGCTTTGCCGAGCTTCTGTTCCCATGTAAGCGGAATGCGTTTTGCCGTGGCAATGACTACAGGTTCTTTGAGCTGAAATATCCCGTAAATACATCCCAGAAGCAGAACTATGACAGCAGTCAGTATCCTGCGGGACTGTTTTTTTACTTCCCGAATCCGAATCGCCTGCCCTGCAATATGGGAATAAGACATCAGGCTCGCATTATTTAAAATGCCGTGATCGCCGGTAAAAACCGTCTGAGTCGGAAACGAGTCATGAGTGAAAAAAAGCATCCGGTTGCCTGCGCCGCCGGATTTCAGGGAAATGCCATCCAGCGGCAGTTCAAGCGTATCTGTCGGTGATTCGAAACAGAGTGAATCTGTAGTAACGCTGATTTTCCCGAAAGCTCTGCCGCACTCCGACGCTGAGTCAAACATGCCGCCCGGATATGAGATATTCTGATATGTCGGATTCATAGTATCACGTTGACGGCGGAAGGAACTGTTTTATCCAACTGCCGAATCCTTTGGGATTTCTTGTCTGAATCAGTACCTGTCCGGGTCCGCGGAAACGGCAGACCAATCCTTCGCCTGATGTGAAAGAGGAAACCCAGCCTGACGAGGCTTTTTCAATGGTATAATTCATGCTTTCGGGCCATGCCACGAGATGTCCGTTGTCAATTACGATTTCCTCTCCTTCGGAAAGATCGAAAGGATGAATCGCTCCGTATGAACTGACAAAAAGCGTTCCTCTTCCGCTGACTCTGATTACAAAAAATCCTTCGCCCGAAAAAATGCCTCTTGCCAGATTCTGCATTTTTGTTGTGATCTCAAGCCCTTCGCTTCCGGCGAAAAAACCGTCTTTCTGAAGGATATAGGGGACTGATCCGTCCAGTGTGATATCTGTCAGGTCTCCGGGAATTGCCGGGGACAGATATGCCTCTCCGGGACCGTTATGCGCCGTAAGAGTCTGAAAGAAAAATTTCTCTCCTGAAAGCATTCGCCCCAAACCTCCCAGAATTCCGCCCTCGAGTCTGCCTTCGACGCTTACATTCGCACTCATTGCCACCATAGCGTCAGACTCGGCTTTGAGCCTTTCGCCTGCATCGAGATTCATTTTCAGCATGGTGAACGGACCCCGGTGCAGATATTCGAATTTGCGCCCGGTTTCCGGGAGTTTGGGCCGGACATCAGCGATTTTCACTGTGTTTACTGCTTCTTTCTCTGCAACCTGTTTTTTATAATCCGCAAACATATCTGCCATAATGTTTTCCTCCTTTCTGCACATCTGCTGTCTGAAAAATCTGCAAGGATTGTGTGTAAGCAAGTATTTCCGCACGGCAGCCCACACCGAATCCCTGCTTAGACACAGTCCTTGCAGATTTCATTTCGCAATTTCCCGAAGAATATAAACCGCATCATGGATTCCGACCCGCTTATCGCCGTTCACATCAATACCGGATTCAGCGTAGTCATACCAGAAATTCAATGCCTCTCCCGATGCGACTTTCAGGGAAATAAGCAAATCGGCAAGCCCGGTTTCTCCGTTTCTGTCCAGATCGCCTTTCAAAGCCTGCGATCCTTTTGTCTGGATTACGGAAGTCCTGACAGGCACGGC
>DYRK01000108.1:0-4050 GCA_020718785.1 Desulfatirhabdium butyrativorans
CTGATTCTCTTCACAAATCTTATAATGAAATATGTCAATGCCGACCCGCCGTAAAAGGCAACAGACCGGTAGGATTTTCCTACCATAGAAATACTGTGTTTACCCCATTGACCCTTTCCCGTATTTTATGAAATTGTAACCCAAATTTTGTTCCGCCGAACTCTTGGTTCAAGTCGCTAACAGGCTGTTTTTAAGGAAAAAAAATGATCATTCATCTTATCGCAGCAGCAAGACCGAATTTCATGAAAATCGCCCCCCTTTATCATACCCTTAAAAAAGAGGAATGGGCAAAGCCGATTATCGTTCATACGGGCCAGCATTATGACTTGAATATGTCCGATGTGTTTTTTCAGGATTTGCGCCTTCCCGAAGCGGATATTCATCTTGGCGTGGGCAGCGGTTCCCACGCAGAACAGACCGGAAAGGTTATGATCGCATATGAAAGAATTCTTATGAAAACGCGGCCCGATCTGGTGGTGGTGGTCGGCGATGTCAACTCCACTATGGCCGCGACGCTTGCGGCAGTCAAATTGGGTATAAAAACAGCCCATCTTGAAGCGGGGCTCCGATCTTATGACCGGACCATGCCCGAAGAGATCAACCGGCTGATAACAGACGCGATTGCAGATATTCTCTGGACGCCCTCGCCGGACGGCGACGAAAATCTGATTCGGGAAGGGATTTCGCCGGACAAGATTCACCGGGTGGGCAATATTATGATTGACTCTCTGGAAATGCTCAGAGCCTCAATCGAAAAAGAAACGGCAGTCAAGGATTTGAGTTTGAATCAGAAAGATTATGTTTTAGTCACGCTTCACCGTCCTTCCAATGTGGATGATCCCGCAACCTTGAAGAGGCTTTGTATGCTGCTCGGGCGGGTTTCCCGAAAACTTCCGGTGATATTTCCGGTTCATCCCCGGACCCGCAAAAATATCGAAAATAGCAATCTGATGCCGATTTTCGAGGATTCGCCCGGAGTTCGGCTTCTTGCGCCCCTGAATTATATCCGCTTTATGAATCTGGTTTTCAACTGTCGCTTTGTGATTACGGATTCGGGCGGCATTCAGGAAGAAACGAGCTATCTCGGCATTCCCTGTCTGACTCTGCGGCACAATACCGAGCGGCCCGTCACCGTCACGCATGGGACTAACCGCCTCTGCAAGCTTGATGACATTGAAACCTATATGGAACACATTTTTTCACAAAAAGCTTTCCAAAAAAGCAAAATCGAGCTATGGGATGGACAGACAGCAGGTCGTGTGGTTCAATCCATAAAAGCTGTCTGTCTGAACAGGAAATGATGAGTTACAGCAGAGTCCATAATATTCTTATTACCGTAGATGTCGAGGATTGGTTTCAGGTGGAAAATTTCAAGATGTGGATTCCTTTTTCCTCATGGCCGGACCGAGAACTCAGGGTAGAGAAAAATACGCATAAGCTTCTTGATCTTTTCGATTTTCGGCGAGCAACATTTTTCATTCTCGGATGGATTGCCGAACGGCTCCCCGATCTTGTCCGTGAGATTCATGCCCGGGGTCATGAAGTGGCTTCTCATGGATATAACCATCGGATGTGCAATCGGGAATTGCCGGATATTCTGAAAAAAGACCTGAGCGACAGCAAAAAACGCCTTGAAGATATTATCGGCTCGGCAGTGACAGGCTATCGCGCTCCCAGTTTTTCCATCAATGAAAATGTCCTGAAAATCATCGAAGAATGCGGCTACCAGTATGATTCGAGCTTTAATTCCTTTGCCATGCACGGTCGTTATGGAAAAGTGGATTTATCTTCAAATCAAAAAAAAGGAATAGCAATCAAAGTCTCAGATCAGTTTTATGAGATTCCGGTGAGCAATCTCAATATCGGAAAGCGTGTGTTTCCGCTGGGCGGGGGCGGATATTTCCGTCTGATTCCTTTTCCGCTTTTTAAAATGGGTATTAAAAAAATCCTGAAACAGGACGGAACATACCTTTTTTATATGCACCCATGGGAAATTGATCCGGATCAGCCCAGAGTAAAAGATGCCTCTGCATCATACAAATTCAGACATTACAGCAACTTGAAAAAAACAGAGTCGAAATTGTCGGCTCTTTTTGAAAACTTCGGATATGCCAGTTTTATGACTTGCCGACAATATCTGAATCAACAGCCATGAATATAAAAATACTGGACAGCAGCGGCTCTGCCGCTTACGACAATTATGTATATGCTCATCCTCGCGCCACGCTCTATCATTTGTCCGGATGGAGAAATGTCATCACTAAAACTTACGGACATAAAAATTATTATTTCAAGGCTGTAAGAGATGACGGAGCGATTGCAGGTGTTCTGCCTCTTGTTCATCTCAAAAGCATTTTGTTCGGAAACAATCTGATTTCAATCCCTTTTTTTGATACCGGCGGTATGCTTGCCGACGACGAAGCGACTGAAAAAGCGATTCTGAATCAAGCGGTAAATCTGGGCGCAGCACTAAAAGCAGACAGGATTGAATTGCGTCATATCGCCCCGCTCATGTCCGAGTCTCCGCCGAATACCGTAACGCATTCTCATAAAGTTCTCATGCAGATCGAGCTTCCCGGAAACGCTGATATGTTGATGAAAACTTTTAAAGCCAAACTGCGGAGTCAGATCAAAAAGCCCTTGAAAGAAGGACTGTATTCGAAGATCGGCGGTTCGGAATTGTCAGAAGATTTTTATAAAGTCTTTCTGATCAACATGCGAGACCTCGGCTCTCCGGTTCATTCCAAAAAACTCATAACATCTGTGCTGGATGAATTCCCGGATCAGTCCCGGATCATTATGGTTTATAAAGAAAAGCAGCCCCTCGCATGTGCATTTGTGATCGGTTTCAGAGACATTCTGGAAAATCCCTGGGCTTCTTCTCTCAGAGAATACAGCTACTTGAGTCCCAATATGCTTTTATATTGGGTTATGCTGGAATATGCCTGCAATAACGGCTATAAGTGTTTTGATTTCGGGCGTTCTACTCCGGGTCAGGGAACTTATAAATTCAAAGAACAATGGGGAGCAAAGCCCGTTCCACTGAACTGGCATACGCTTTATTTGAAAGGTCAACCCGGGCAGACGGAAAGTTCCGGAACTTCCAAATTCGATACGGCTGTCCGATATTGGAAAAAGTTTCCGGTTTCTGTGACAAAGATAATAGGTCCGGTCATCAGGAAACATATCGATTTGTAATTTATGGATATTTCATTTGTATTGCTGACATGGAATTCGGAAAAATATATTGCGAGGTGTTTGGAATCTCTGCTTGCCGACATCCGGGGACAGGGTATGTCTTATGAAATCTTCATTGTGGACAACGGCTCGGCAGATAACACGGTCTCTGTTCTGAAAATGTTCCAAAATCGCTATCCCGACTGTATCAAACCTATCTGTCTGGACAGGAACACCGGCACAACCTATTCGCGCAATCTGGCTTTAAAGCAGGCTTCCGGCAAATATATCGTCGTTATGGATTCGGATGTAGAATTGATTCGTAAAGGAACGATATCCGATTTGATAAAATTACTGCAAACGAATGAGCGTTTCGGGCTGGCTGCTCCTAGGCTGCTGTATCCGAGCGGTTCTCTTCAAAAGTCAACCGATATTTTCCCTACTGTTTTTACAAAAATTTTTCGTTATTTTTTTCTGAAATTCATCGAAAAAAGAGAAAACCGGATCCCGCAAAAAATACAGCCCTATCCGGTGGATTCTGCGATTTCCGCGGTGTGGGTGATAAAAAAAGAGGTATTGAAAACCGTAGGTCTCTTAGATGAAAATATCTTCTATTCACCCGAAGATGTGGATTATTGTCTGCGTCTGTGGAAAGCAGGATATAAGATTATATATGAGCCTCGGGTCCCGGTTATTCATCACACACAGGAAATATCAAGAGGTTTCAAATTGAACTCGGCGACGCTGAGTCATATCAAAGGATTGATTTATTATTTCAGAAAACACGGCTATTTTTTGAGACGGCCCATAAATCTGAAGTAATCGGAATGCTTGTCAAATCAGGTTTGAAAATGAAAGATATCATTTTTACAG
>DYRK01000108.1:4150-13356 GCA_020718785.1 Desulfatirhabdium butyrativorans
GTAATCGGAATGCTTGTCAAATCAGGTTTGAAAATGAAAGATATCATTTTTACAGGAGATTTTATATGCAAATTCTGGAAGCCGAGGTTATAGATGCAAACCATCTAAGACTGGTGAATCCGATTCAAAGCGTACCCGGCTCAAAGATAAGAATAGCAGCGGCACCCGCTGAAGATATCTCTGCTGACCATGAGTTATGGCTTCTGCTGTCTTTACAAAATTTCGCAGCCGCCTACAGTGATAACGAGCCTGAATATTCTACAGAATTAATAAAAGAAGCGAATCCGGAGTTTAACCTATGAAAGAAGGGAATGTTATTTTAACTCCCTTGCCTCAATCAGACGGCAGGATTAGAAATCGTCCGGCTGTTATTTTGTGAAACATGCCGACTTATAATGATGTTCTGTTATTGGAAAACGATCATTGTCGCATCGGATGAGCAATCAGCCGAAGGGAAAAAACCATGTGCGGAATCGTAGGCAAATACAATTTTCAGACCGGCGAACCGGTTTCATCGGAACTCGTCAGGGCTATGTGCGACACTATATTTTACAGGGGACCGGATGATGCCGGGGTTTATACAGAGGGAAATATCGGGCTGGGACATCGGCGACTCAGTATTCTCGACCTTTCCGAACTGGGACATCAGCCCATGTCTTCGAAAGACGGCATGATATGGATCACATTTAACGGCGAAATCTATAACTACTTGGATATTCGCAAGGATTTGATTTCAAAAGGCTATACGTTCAAAAGCAATTGCGATACCGAAGTCATTATTTATCTCTATCGGGAATACGGTGAAAGCTGCCTCAAATATCTCAGGGGGATGTTTGCCTTTGCGATATGGGACAAAAGTAAATCCGTTCTTTTTCTCGCGAGAGACCGCATCGGGAAAAAGCCTCTGTTTTATTATTATGACGGAAAAACTTTTATTTTTGCTTCGGAAATCAAGGCGATTCTCGAAGACCCGCTGGTTAAAAAAGAAATCAATTATGAGGCATTCTGCGATTATTTCAAGTATCTGTATGTGCCGGATCCGAAAACGATATATAAAAATATTTACAAACTGGAACCCGGGTATTGCATGACATGCTCTGCCGATGGCGTCAAAAAAAGAGAATACTGGGATGTTTCTTTTTCCAGACAACACTCCGGAAATACAGAGGATATTTCGGATGAACTGCTTGAAATTTTAGATGAAAGCGTCCGGCTCCGGATGATCAGCGATGTGCCGCTGGGCGCATTTTTAAGCGGAGGCATTGATTCGAGCGCTGTCGTCTCGCTTATGGCAAAACAGCAAAGCAAACCTGTAACTACCTGCTCTGTGGGATTCGACTCGGAAGTTTACGATGAAATCCGTTTTGCCCGAATCATAGCGGAAACATTCAAAAGCGATCATCACGAATTCACTGTCAAGCAGAAAGCAGGAGAAATTCTCAGCGATTTAGCCTATTATTTTGACGAGCCTTTTGCCGATTCTTCTGCGGTTCCGACCTATTATGTGTCCCAATTAGCCAGACAAAAAGTCACTGTCGCGCTTTCCGGGGACGGCGGAGATGAAAATTTTGCCGGATATGAAAAATATCATCTGGATGACATTGAAAACAGAATCCGAGGAAAAATACCAGCCTTTATCCGGAAGCCCTTTTTTCCTTTTTTGTCCGGACTTCTTTCAAAAGGAAATCAGAGTCTGTTTCAACGCGGCGCAACCTTATTGAAAGCATTGAGCATCGAGTCCGATTACGGATTCTATCTGACCAACACCGAATTCCGGGATCCCTTATGGAACATGCTTCTCAATGAGGAAAGCAGAAAACAGATCGGTGATTATGATCCCTTTTCGGTGACACGGCATTATTATCACAAGGCAGATACGGATGATCATCTGTCTAAAATCCTCTATACGGATTTGAAGACTTATCTTACTGGTATTCTTGTGAAAGTTGACAGAATGAGTATGGCTCATTCCCTTGAAGTCCGGTCGCCGATTCTGGATCATAAGGTCATCGAGTTTGCCGCAAGAATTCCGGCGCGGCTCAAATATTACCGCGGGGAAAAGAAATATATTCTGAAACAATGTTTTCAGCAAATTCTTCCGGAAGAGATAATGTACCGAAAAAAAATGGGATTCTGCGTTCCGCTCGCGGATTGGTTCCGAGGAGAAATAAAAGACTTGTCATATCGTTATTTTTTTGATAAGGATGCAGGCATCAAACATTTTTTTAATCCGGATGGTCTGAAAAGCTTATGGGAACAGCATCAGGCACAAAAACGGAATTATGCGTCTGTTCTCTGGAGTCTTCTGATGTTCGAACTCTGGTACAGAAAATTTATGGACGGGAAATAAAAATGGCAGCCGATAAAAAATTATGGATTGCATGGGAAAACGACGGCAGCATCCGAAGCCGGGTTTTGGCAAAAGCGATGAATGCCGAATATTATACATTTACCCGTTTTGAAAAGAGTAACCGGCTGTTTTTTCTTCGTTATCCATTGGCAACGATTCAAACCTTTCTTGCTGTGGACAAAGAGAAACCGAATGTATTGGTTACGCCGGACCCTTCTGTGCTCTTATGCTTCCTCGCGGCAGTGATAAAGCCGCTTTTCAAGTATAAGCTCATCATAGACGAACATACGCTTTATATTTCTCCCACAGGCATCAAAAAAGCGGTCATGGATTTTTTGAGCGACTATTATTTCAGGCGATGCGATATGGTTATCGTGACCAATGAACCTTATAAAATCAGGATGAGGAACTTTGTGAAAAATAAGGAGATATTTGTTTTGCCGGACCAAATTCCGAATTTTGATTATCCTTTTAAGAAAACAGAGCTTAAAGGAAAATACAACATACTGTTTATCTGCACATTTTCTTACGACGAGCCATGGGAAGAGGTTATTCAGGCAGCGACTTTATTAGACGAGGATACTTATATTTATATTTCCGGGAGAAACAAGCTCAATCAGAGCAGCCTGCCTGCAAATGTCGTTCTGACCGGTTTCATTCCGGATGAAGACTATCAGAATCTGCTACGATCTGTTGATATAGTGATGGTGCTGACCGAGAAAGAAGAATGTATGGTCTGCGGCGCGTATGAGGCGGTTGCTGCTGAGAAGCCCTTGATTTTATCTGACAGAAAGGTTCTCAGGGAATATTTCAACCGTGGAACTGTCTTTACGAAGAATAAGGCTGAAGATATTTCAGGTTCGGTAAAGCTGGCGATACAAAATCTCCCCTTTTTGAAAAACAACATGAGAGACCTCAAAATAAAAACAAATGTTGAATGGGGAAAAAAATGGGATAATTTATTGGAAAAATTGTCCGCTTAATCCGGTCGGATGGAAATCGTCTCCGGATATTTTTTAACCGAAAGAATTGTTGCGATTTGGAGAGATGGGTACCCTGTTGACATACAAAAACAACCTCCCCAAATCGGCTCCTATTTCGCAACGACTCTGAAAATGACAGAATTGAATTCTGGATATGCTAAAACCATATATCATACTTCTTATATTAGGAATCATTCATATCGGATATATTTTTTTGTGTATTATTTATCCGAAAAAAAGACGGGAAATATCAGACAGGAAAAATTATTCGATAGAGCATATTGTTTGCTTTAAAAATGAAGCCGGGTTTATAAAAGAAAAATTGGATAACTGTTATCAGATCGCCTTCCCTTGTCTTCACCATACGTTTGTGAACGATAACTCATCGGATAACACATTGGAACTTCTTGAAAAATATAAACAGTCCGCGACAATCGTGATCAATAATGAAACGGATTCGGGGAAGAATCAGTCCCAGATCAGATCGGTAAAAATGACAAATGCCGATCTCGTATTATTCTCGGATGCAAATGTGTTCCTCAGAAAAGACGCCCTGGATTTTCTGGTACGGCATTTTGATGAAAACACAGGCGGAGTCTGTGGAGACGTGACCGTCACGACAGACATGAAACACATGGAGCTTTCCGGAAAATATTGGGAAATTGAAAAAAACATCAAGGAAATTCAATCCCTGTCCGGTTCGGTCATCGGGTTTGACGGGGGATTTTATTGTGTCCGAAGAGAAAACTATAATTTAAAAGAAGAGAATGAACTAAGCGACTTTGAAACAACATTTCTTCTGTTTGAGCAGGGGAAAAAGACCCGATATGTAAAGGAGGCTATTGCCGTTGAGCGCGAAAATCGGCGGATAAAAGATTTTTTCAAGGCAAGAATGCGGGCGTCGAACAGGGCGTTTTGGAGTTACAGCCGTATATTCAGATACATCAGAAAACTGAACCCTGTGGTGCTGATCCATTTTACGCTTCATAAACTCATACGCTATCTTTTCGTCATAACATTCACGCTGTCGCTGCCTTTCATTATTGCGGATGTGTGCAGTGTGTCACCCCTGCTGCTTCTGATATTCCTCATCCCGCATGTTTACCGGTTTGTTATTGAGAGTATTGCCCTGTGTATCGGCGGTATCATTGCATTGACAGGGAAAGAATACACCACTTGGTCGAATAAGAAATTCTGATATGACGAATTACAAATGGAAACGAATTGCTCATATTACTTTCAATATGGAAATCGGCGGAGCCGAACAGGTGATCTATAATCTCATCGAACATACGGATCCCTCGAAATATGAAGTTTCTATCCTTTGTCTGGAGCAGCCCGTCGGAGCTTTCGGAAAGCAGTTGCAGAAAAAAGGATATGAAGTTACAGCGTTCAGCCGGAGTCCGGGAGTGGATTTTTTTCTGATAAAAAATATCCGTGACCATATCAGACTTCGTAATATTGATGTGCTTCACTGCCATCAATACACGCCGTATTTTTACGGAATAATGGGGGCGGCATTTACCCGATGCCGGGTTATTTTCACCGAACACGGCAGATTCTATCCGGATATACGGAAAGTCAAAAGAGTTCTGATAAATCCTATTTTGGCTCTGTTTACAGACGGAATTACGGCAATTTCGGCAGCCACACGGGATGCGCTGATCCGATTTGAAAATTTTCCGAAAGATAAAATCAAAGTAGTTTATAACGGCATTGACGATGCCCGATATTTGCTTCCCGAAGACCCGAATATCAGTATTCTCCCGAAATGCTCGCTTGGGATTGACAAATCCCAAGCACTTCCGCCGGATTTGTCAATCCGCCGGGAGCGATCACGGGGTATTTCCGATCTGCTCAATATCAAAAAATCTCTGGGAATAAGTGAAAAAGCTTACATTTTAGGAACAGTTGCCCGTCTGGATCTCATAAAAAACCAGAAAATGATGATCAGATCGCTCAATATTGTCCGACAGAACTATCCTGAAACATTTCTGCTTATTGTCGGGGACGGAACTGAACGGAAAAATCTGGAACAATTCACCGAGGAACTTGGGCTTTCATCTCATGTTATTTTTACAGGTTTTCGGGAAGACACGCATCTTTTTTATAAAATAATGAATATTTTTCTGCTCACATCTTTCAGCGAAGGTACTGCGATGACTCTTCTCGAAGCCATGGCAACCGGTCTGCCCTGTATTGCGACAAGGGTGGGAGGCAATCCGGAGATTGTAAAAGACGACGAAACCGGATTTCTTATACCGAGCGACAACGAAACTGTTCTTGCGGAAAAAATAATTGCTTTACTTGCCGATAAAAGCATGATAGAGAAAATGGGCAAAGCGGGGCGGAAAAGATTTGAAGAAAATTTTACCGTAGAAAAAATGGTCTGTTCCTATCAATCCATGTATGAGGGGAAAATCAAATAGAATATGGAAGACTTGCTGGCAACGAGCAATTACATGCCGCTGACGCCTATAACGGTTGAAGAAATCGGAGGCATTGACCGGATCAACGAAGCGATTACCATAGGGATTCCTTTTCCTCAAGGGCGTCTTTACAAAGCCGCGAAACTCGTCCTGCACGATTCCATGTATGCCTGTCTTCCTCTTCAGACTCAGGTACTTGCCGAGTGGCCTGACAAAAGTCTGAAATGGGTTCTGCTGGATTTTCAGACATCAGTCAAAGCAAAAAGCGCCAGAGAACTGGAACTGATTCTGGATGAATCAGGAACCGTTTCGGACAAACAGACATATATCTCTGCGGAAGAAAATCCGAATTATTTTTTCGTGGATACAAAAGCAGCGGTTTTTTTTGTAAACACCGATATATTCAGGCCCTTTGACCGTGTTATTGTCGGCGGAAAAGAAATTATAGACATTCAGAAAAGCAGAACCGTTCTGACCGATGAATCCGGTGTCCGATATGAGCCGTTCATAAACCGTATCTTTTTCGAAACTAAAGGTTCTCTCAGAGTCACGCTCAAAGCCGAGGGGGGATTCGGTACGCGGGACGGCTCTGTTTTTGCTGGGTTTTCTGCACGGCTCAGTTTTTTTGCCAACAGTTCTATGGTCAAAACAGAATTTACGATTCTGAATCCCAAAGCCGCAAAACATTCGGGCGGCCTGTGGGATCTCGGAGATCCCGGTTCGGTTTTTTTCAAAGATATTTCTCTTTATTCTGCATTGCACACATCTGAACACACAAAGATTTTATGGGCATCAAAACCCGGAACTCAGAATTCGCAGTCTTCGGATCGCCTTTTGTGTATTTATCAGGATTCGAGCGGCGGCAAACATTGGAACAGCCGAAATCATATGAACCGGAACGGCGAAGTCAAGCATTCATTTAAGGGCTACAGAGTTTACTCCGAAGACAAAACGGTAGCGGAAGGGGAAAGAGCGAATCCGCTTATCTGCGTAAGCGACGGAAACAGAAATATCTGCGCGGCAGTTCAATATTTCTGGCAGAATTTCCCGAAAGCACTGGAGGCAAAAGAGAATATCCTGGTTATCAGACTGTTTCCCCGCTATTATAATGATGTATTCGAATTGCAGGGCGGCGAACAGAAAACACACACTGTTTTCTTGGATTTCGGAGGTTCCCGGGGATTTGAAAACATAGAAGGTCTGGTTCAATGGCCGCTGGTTTCCCGCGCATATCCCGAATGGTATGTGAAATCAAAAGCCTTCAGTTATCTGATTCCTGAAGCCAAAGATTCGGACAAACAACTGACCGCGCTCATCCATACGGCGATCAAAGGAGACAAGAGCTTTTTTCACCGACGTGAAATCATTGACGAGTACGGCTGGAGAAATTTCGGGGATTTGTACGCCGACCACGAAGCTGTTGGTCACAAGGGACCGGAACCGCTGATTTCCCATTATAACAATCAGTATGACTGCATTTACGGAATGCTGATGCAGTTTGCCCGAAGCGGCAAGCCCGACTGGTTTGTTCTGGCCGATCAGCTTTGCAGCCATGTGAAAGATATTGATATATATCATACTGATGAAGACCGCCCGGAGTATAACCGCGGCTTATTTTGGCACACATACCATTACACTAACGCCCAGACCGCTACTCACCGATGTTTTTCTAAAAAGCATACGGAATCAGGGAATATGGGAGCTTACGGCGGGGGACCGGCTTTATCCCATAATTATTCCACGGGTTTTCTTTTTCATTACTACATGACAGGCAGCCCATCCTCAAAAGAAGCAGTTTCGGATATGGCTGATTTTGTCATCGCCAATATGGACATGGCAGACACGCTGATGAGTCGGACTGTCAGCCGAATCCGAAAAATCAGACTGTATCTGAAGCGTCTGTTCGGAAAAGGAAAATTAGTGGAACTGAGAAAGGTTTATGAATTGAACGGACCCGGGAGAGCGGGCGGCAATGCCTTGAATACGCTGATGAATGCCTATCTGCTGACAAAAGATCGGTATTATCTTGAAAAAGGGGAAAACCTGATATATCGCTGTATTCATCCTCAGGATGATATTGAAAGCAGAGATTTGCTTGACAGGGAAAACCGATGGATGTACACTGTGTTTTTACAGGCTCTCGGCAGATATGCAGACATCAAAACCCGGGAGGGGGCTTTCGATGCCACGCGGGAATACGCGGTGCAAAGCCTGATTCATTACGCCGAATGGATGGCTGAAAATGAATATCCCTATCTGGAAAAACCGGAAAAACTGGAATATCCGAATGAGACATGGGCGGCTCAGGATGTCCGCAAATGCAATGTTTTGCTTTATGCGGCAAAATATGCCGAAGCAGAACAGAGAGATTTGTTTCTGAAAAAAGCCGAATTTTTTTATAATGAGGCGGTCAAATATCTTTTTGCTTATGACACCAAGACCCTGACGCGGCCCATCGCACTGATGATGCTGAATGCGATGATGTACTCCCATTTCAAAATTTATGCGAATGAATCTGCCTCCGGTGAGACTGCATCTGAATATCACAACTGTCCGGTGAATAAAGATACATGGCTCCGCTCTTTTTCTCTAAAAAAAGAATTTGAGTTTATTAAATGGCGTGTGTACCGCTGATTTCATAACCCTATCCGTCGGTTTGTGAAATACAGGGAGATTTCCTCATGTCCAATTTCGGATTAATGTTTCTTTCATTTTATGCATTTTGCGTGTATAAAACATTTTTTGTTGATCTTTCATGGGGAATTTATCTCTACATATTGCAGTATTGGCTTAATCCCGTGGACAGATGGTGGTACGGCGGTCTTCCCGATGTCAGATGGTCACTTACGATTGCCGCATGTATTACGCTCGCCTATATCATGAAACAGGGGAAATATGTAAAAAACCGTTTATTTGAGGTTCCCCAGAACAAATGGTATATTGTGAATCTGCTGATGATGATGCTGATTTCCAATTGGGCAGTCTGGCCGGAAATGCACTCGAAGTTTTTAACTGATTACATGAAACTTCTGATCTTTATTTTTGTTACTTATAAAGGGATTGACACTCCGGCAAAGTTCGAAGGCATGATGTGGGCGATGATGGCCGGCGGCTTTTATGTGGGACATGAGACAAGAAAACAAGGCAGAAATTCCGAAGGAAGAGTGGAAGGGACAGGCCCTGCGGATTCCGGAGGCGACGGCAACAATGGCGCAGCATCACTGGTCACTCTCATTCCCATCCTGACATATTTTGTCACCAGAAGCCATGTTTTCAAAGAAAAATGGTGGAGACGTATTATACTGTTTCTGTTTCTGGCATTCGTGGGTCAGTCTATTATTCTCATCAACAGCCGCGGATCGTTTATCGCATTAGTCTTATCATCTGCCTACATGGGGTATTTTGTGTTTGTCAACAAAAAAGTAACCATGAAGCAGAGATTCC
>DYRK01000730.1 GCA_020718785.1 Desulfatirhabdium butyrativorans
TTGTGCCGAATGCCGATTATAGCGGCTCTGCAACATTTGCATTCCGGGCATGGGATATGACTATAGGAACCGCAGGCGAAACAATAGATGCCAGCATTAACGGCGGTCAGAGTGCTTTCAGTTCTGCGGAAGATCAAGCCTCTGTTATCATCATCGCCGAGCCGGATGATGACCCTGATCCGGATGATGATCCTGACGATGATGACAAATGCAAAGGCAGCGATGTTGACGGCAACGGCAATATTGATCTGAAAGATGCGATTCTGGCGCTGAAAGTGATGACCGGTCTTGCTGATGCGGATTATATCAATCTCGAAGCCGATGTGAACGGGGACGGGAAGATCGGTATGGCGGAGCTTTTCTGTATTCTGCGCTACCTTGCGGAGTAAATCCGGAGTGCGAAAATAGAGCGAAGCGATTTTTCGCATATATACACGGTACGAGGTGCAAAAAACCGCTGCGCTCTATTCCGGAGTGCGAAAATAGAGCGAAGCGATTTTTCGCATATATACACGGTACGAGGTGCAAAAAACCGCTGCGCTCTATTTTTGCACTCCGGAAACAATTTCCGATCTACTTTTTGAAAAGAGGAAAAAATGCTTTGGAAAGACTTTATCCATACGGATCCGAAAATTTTACTGGGAAAGCCGGTAGTCAAAGGAACCCGGCTCTCGGTTGATTTTATTTTGGGACTTTTTGCCGAAGGCTGGACAGAACAGCAGGTTCTGGAAAATTACCCTGTTCTTACGAATATGTCTCTTCGGGCAGTGTTTGCCTTTGCTGCGGAATGTTTGCAGGAAGAAATGTTTGCCGTTGTTTCTGCGGATAGCCGATGAAATTTACAGCAAATGAAAATTTTCCCTTAGCCAGTGTGAACTGCCTGCGAAATTCCGGTTATGATGTTACAGCCGTTATCGAAGAAACTCCGGGAGCCGAAGATAAAGATATTTTGGCAAGGGCAAACCACGAAAAACGTATTATCCTTACCTTTGATCGGGATTACGGCGAACTGATTTACAAATTGAAGCTGCCGGTTCCGGGGGGCGTAATTTATTTTCGCTTCAATCCTTTGACTCCGATTGAACCGGCAGAATACATTCTGCAATTATTATCAAAAGGCATATCGTTTGAGAACAAATTTACAGTGGCGGAACGGGATCGGCTGCGCCAGCGTCCGCTTGTAGTAAAATGATAACTGACCAAATTTTCTGATTTTTTCCTCGTTCCCAAGCTCCGGCTTGGGAACGAGGAAAAAATGAGAGGTATTTATGATCGAAATATCAGCCGTACAGTTCAGTCGGAATTTTGATTCAAAAGTGGAAGAGTGTATTGATAACCATGAAATATTGAAAGTAAGGCGTAGAAAAGGAGAGAGTTTTGTAGTAATCGGAGAAAGCGACTGGAAAGCCATCGAAGAGACATTATACCTCAGTCGGATTCCCGGACTGGTTGCGAGCATAAAAGAAGCGGCGGCAGAACCTCTTTCGGAAGGAACACCTCTTGAGGAACTTGAGGTTATTATTCGAGACGGATCAATATTCAGCACAGACTGATCTATTCCGTAGATGAAGAAAATAAAGTTGTGCATATATTGAGAATGTGGTCGCATTATGAATAGTGCGTTTATTCTCTTTCCCAAGCCCCGGATTGGGAACGAGAAAAAAATATCCGGAGGTCAGAACATGAACCTGTTGGGAATCGAGAGCAAAAAATGCAGTATTTATGAACAGAAAATATCCGTTGAGGATAAAGACATATCTGTTTTGACGGATGAAGAAATAAAAGCTCAAATTTCAGTGTATGAAAACAAATTCGGCATAAGTTCGGAAGAATTTCTCAGGCGAAAACGGAACGGAACTGCGGATGATACGTTTGAGACAATGGATTGGACGGGCTTATTGTTTTATCTGTCAGGCGCCTCTTATGATCACATTTAAGGATATTCGGGAATACTACGCTCATATAAGAGCAAAGGTAACGAGCAGCGGCTGTTCCAATGACTGGAATGCTATGCGTTTAAATCTGTCTGACCGGACAAAAGGGGTTATCAGAGCCGCGCCTCTGCGGTTTAGGGACGGAGGTACCTTCAGCTTTTATGAAGTGATTGTTCTCGGCAGAAACGGCAGTATTTCTCGTCCGACGTATTCTTATCATTATGAACGCGGGGGCTATTATTTCCGATATGACAGGGATCCTTTGTATGTAAAAGCCGTGATTCATGAAGAATGTCATCTTCACGTCAACCAGAAGGAACCGCGATTTAAAACACATGAAGCGAGTTTTGAAGAAGTGTTCGATTTCATCTCCGCTTATTTTTATAATCAAATTTGAGGAGTTCTTTTGATATCGCTCAGGAGAATAAACGACCCGGTGATTGACAGAATACGTGAGGCGCGGCATCGCATTTCCGAAGAGTGCGGTCACGATCCGGACAAATTGGTAGCATATTATATTCAGAGGCAAAATAAGCATAAAAAGGAACTGTCAGGCAATACCGAAGAAACAGGCAGTGTTCTCCTCGTTCCCGAGTCGGGGCTTAGGGGTGGGTGAAACCATAAATCCGGAGTGCAAAAATAGAGCGCAGCGATTTTTTGCATGATTTTCAGAAAATTCAGCGGGGTGCAAAAAACCGCTCCGTTGCACTCCGCTCTATTTTTGCACTCCGGATTAACCGGAAATTTTTATCAGCATGATTTTACCAAAGATAATTTGGACATTAAACAGGTGTTGCAGCCTAAACAATAAATATCTCCTCATTCCATAGCCCGGGCTTCCGGACGAGAAAACGCCCGACTCCGGAGTGCTGAAATGAAATTTCAGCACATGTCAAACCCATCTTATAAAATCGG
>DYRK01000731.1 GCA_020718785.1 Desulfatirhabdium butyrativorans
AAGCCGGGGCTTCCCCGGCAAGTGCGTTCCCAAGCAGGGGCTTGGGAACGAGAAAACGGGAAAAGCAGGGGCTTGGGAACGGGAAAAGCAGGGGCTTGGGAACGGGAAAAAAAATCGTTTCGGCAATTCAGCCGAATCTTTTTTTGAGAAGTCTGACAAAATGCGGCTCTGTCTTTTCAATGACTCTGATCACCGGGTCGGGATCCGCGATATACCCTTTTTCAAAGATAAAGGTATAAAACGCCTTCACAGCGGGAATCCACTGAATGTATTCGCCCGGTTCCGCAATGACTTTCCGCAACAGATAATCCATAAAAAAGCTTTCGATATATGCCGGCGGAATATTTTTCAGAATCACAGGCTCCTGATGGCTCTGCTGATAGACAAAGCTGAAAAAGGTTTCCAGACAAAATGGAAAATCATAGCTGCAGCGGCTTACTCCTTTATCGGCAAGCCATTTTCCGAATCCGCGGCAGCAGTCCTCTTTTATGGAAAAAAAATGCGGTTCCCATTGGTCGTATTCCGTATTTTCGAGGATATATCTGTCCATTTTATTGAGAGCTTTCACCATGGCTCTGTCTTTGTCATCCGGAGGCACAGGAGTCTGAGAAAGGTTTACCTGAACAGATTCAGGTTCGGGAATAACCTGCAAAAACTCTTTTCTCATCACCGTAATCATGGGATTGTTTCCCTGTACATCGGGAGGAAACAGATAGGTTCTCCGGGCGATCATTTTATTGAAAAAGTCATAAGATTCATTGTCATTCAGCCCTGATACGGTTTTAATCATCCGGATAATTTCAGCCCTGAGGTTTTCATCTTTGTTTCCCTTGTCTTCCTTAATCGCGTAATTCCAGAGATTTCTGGCAATATCCAATGATTTCTGAAGGTTCTTGACATCGTTTTTACCTTCGGAAAATGCCATGAGGGGCCGGGCATATTCTGCCAGAGCCTGAATCATGGAAACCGGACGAAAGCCTTCCGGTATTTCTGTCTCTGAAAATGAAAAAATGCCTGTAAGAGCATCTTTCACGGATTCGGGAGACTGACGGACAGGCACGGGTATCTTCTTTGCCCCTTCTTTTTTATTCTTTTTATTCTTTTTAACCATGAAGTCTTTTCTTTCCTCTCTTTCTGATGTTACGCAGCCGGACGTAAATCAGGCGTCCCGCTGTCATTCCTGCGGAAGCAGGAATGACAGGTGCGTAACGGGTTTCACATACCCTGCTTTTTTTCGCAGAGCGGCTGAAATCCGCCGTGCGTGATTCCGAAATTCGGATTTATTCCCCGATAATTTTCACCAGCACCCTCTTACTTCTCTTCCCGTCAAACTCCCCGTAAAATATCTGTTCCCATGTCCCGAAATCCAGTTCGCCCTCGGTGACAGCCACCACCACTTCACGTCCCATGATCTGACGCTTGAGATGCGCGTCGGCATTGTCTTCGCCCTTGTTATGCCGGTACTGGGAAATCGGCTCATGGGGAGCCAGCTTTTCAAGCCAGACCTCATAATCATGGTGAAGACCGCTTTCGTCATCGTTGATGAACACCGATGCCGTGATGTGCATGGCATTCACAAGGACAAGCCCGGACTCTATGCCGCTTTCTTCAAGACACTTCTGAACCTGCGGGGTAATGTTGATGAGCGCGCGGCGCGTCGGCACATTGAACCATAATTCTTTCCGATAGCTTTTCATCTGTTATCCTTTCTCAATCAGACTTTTCGGAAGTCTCCGTTTGGCAACGGTATAAATTTTTCCTCGTTCCCAAGCCTCTGCTTGTAAGGGCAAAATATTTTTTGCCCCTACTAAAGATTTTCCGGCTTCGGGCCGTCTCCCGTCACGGGAAGCAGGGGCTTCCCCGGCAGGTGCGTTCCCAAGCAGGGGCTTGGGAACGAGAAAAATATTTCCTCGTTCCCAAGCCCCTGCTTGGGAACGCGTCTGCGCCCGAAGCCCCGGCTTCGGGCCGTCTCCCGTCACGGGAAGCAGGGGCTTCCCCGGCAGGTGCGTTCCCAAGCAGGGGGCTTGGGAACGAGAAAAGCAGGGGCTTGGGAACGAGAAAAGCAGGGGCTTGGGAACGAGAAAAATTTACGGTGTATAAAAAAATTAAAAATAGGGCATATTCGGAAATAGTCAAAGGCAGCCGCTATTTTCTTTCCCGGTTCTTGTATTTCATAATACAATCTGATATGCTGAACTTTGTTATGGGATCAGTGTTGCGGAACAGCCTTTGAAAATCATCTCAGTATCCTGTTCTGACCGGATTATCATGATATGAAGGGAGGTAAGAGGTGAGGGGTCAGAGGTCAGAGGAAGAGGCATGACGGTTTTTTCCTCTGACCCCGAACCCCGAACCCCTCACCCCATATGAAGGGAGGTAAGAGGTGAGGGGTCAGAGGTCAGAGGAAGAGGCATGACGGTTTTTTCCTCTGACCCCGAACCCCGAACCCCTCACCCCATTCTGATCCCGGTTTGACAGATTAAAGATTTTATGGCAAATAAAATCGTTGCCGGCGACAAAGGGCTGTTTTTTTATTTATCATCGCCGATCATGAATCCGGAGTGCTGAAATGCCAATTTTGTAAGATAGGTTTAGCACTGTGCTAAACCTATCTTACAAAATTGGCATTTCAGCACTCCTCCGAAACCGCGGGGACAGTGACACGGCTTGCCGAAATCTGTCCGAGACGGAAAAAAATGCCCCGGCTGAAATCGGCAGCCGGAAAAACTTAAGGAATCAGGCATGTCCGATAAAAACGACCAGAAAAATATTCCGGCAAATCTGACTCTCAATGACGCGGCTGCGTTTTTGGTTCAGATCGAACCGGACGATCTTTCCGAAC
>DYRK01000109.1 GCA_020718785.1 Desulfatirhabdium butyrativorans
TGCAGGTTGCAGGTTGCAGGTTGCAGGTTGCAGGTTGCAGGTTGCAGGTTGCAGGAGGCAGGTCATTAACTTGTCCCATGTTACCTGTTACCTGTTTCCCCCTCGGCATTCCGGCAAGAATATCTTCAATAATGCCAAGCGGATTTTCCCTGCGGGGATTGTCGGATGTCACGACGCAGATATCGGAAAGCCGAGCCGCTATCTCACCCATCAGCGGACGCTTGCCGCGATCCCGGTCTCCGCCGCAGCCGAATACGGTGATAATCCGCTGAGAGCCTGCGCCTCGCAGAACTTCGAGTATTTTTTCCAAAGAATCCGGACTATGGGCATAATCCACAATTCCGGTCCGGTTCCCGGGCAGCGGTATCATTTCAACCCTGCCTTCGACTCCCCGCAATGCCTGTCTTGCCGCTTTTTGCAATGATTCCGGCTCCATGCCTATAGCGAGACACGCGGCAATTGCTGCCAGCGCATTATACACATTGAATTTTCCCACCAGCAGCGTGCTGATTTCCCATTGTTTGCCGCGGTACCGCAGAGAAAAATCGGTTCCTCTGGGAGAATAACGGATCTGCACAGCCTTGAGCGCGGCTTCCGAAGAAAAGCCGTAGGCAATAGCAGGACAGGGCAGCCGCGATAAAATATCTTTTCCCATGGGATCATCGCAATTCACAACCGCGACTGCATCGGATTTCAGACCTGTGAACAGTTTCATTTTGGAATCGCGGTAATCTTTCAAAGTTTCGTGAAAATCGAGGTGATCACGCGTCAGATTGGTAAATACGGCAACATCCGTATCCAAGCCGAACGCCCGGTCCAATTTCAGGGCATGGGAAGAGATTTCCATTGCCACACGACTGATTCCTTTGCTTTTAAGTTCATGCAGAGTCTCGAACAGGGTCGGCGAAAGCGGGGTGGTATAAACACTTTCCGCATATTTTTCATATCCGAAATACACTCCCAGCGTTCCCAGCGCGGCGGCTTTTTCTCCGCAGGCAGCAAAGAGGCGGTTGATAAGATGCGCGGTAGTGGTTTTGCCGTTGGTTCCGGTAATGCCGACAATTTTAAGGGACTGATCCGGCGCATCAAAGAAATACTTTGCGGCTTGGGCAGTTGCTTTACGGGCATCCGAGACCACTATCTGGGGAACGGGAATATCCGGGAGAGGGGATTCCAGCGTCAACGCGCTCATATTTTCGGACTGAAGCGATGAAAAAAGTTCGAGTCCCTTGGTCCAATGCCCGTATTCCAGAAATTCATCCATGATACAATACAACATGCCTTCCCGCAGATCTTCGGGGCGGCAGGCAATTCCTGTCACTGGAATATCCTGAAAATGCAGGATTTCTTCCGGCGACAGGGGGTTTATGAATTCAGACAGTTTTTTCATAATATCCTTGGGGTGCGAGGTCAGGGGTGCGGGGTGAGGATTTTTCAGCCGAGGCTTCTTTCAGCCCGGACATTGATGTCCGGGTATTTTTGAACACTGGCGGGCATAAAGTGAAAATTCACGCCGTAATCCAGCAGGGCATCTGTTCCCAGTTCGCCCTGCAAGGTATCCAGAGCGAGCCGGCGTTCCTCATCATCGGGTTCGGTCAGCATGACCCAAAATTCATGAGGATTGAGTTCCTCGATTTTTGTCAGCCGAACCTCGGGAAATTTATTTTGCAGTTCGGCAATGATGTTTTCAAGAACTTCTTTCTGCTTAAAATTCATCATCGTTCTGTAACTCCCTTAATATCGCTCTGACAAATTCTCCTGCCCGGCTGATCTGCTGATTTGCTTTTTTACGGTTTAACAGCTCGGGTCTGTAATCAGCCATGTCTCTTATTTTCTGAGCATCCTGCAAATAAGTTCTGAATCTTGAAAACATTTTGTTTCTGTTGCAGAAATGCGTAACAAAATGCGTCTGTACCCATCCGTGATCAATGTGAGTCTGTGAGGGGAAAATCTTTTTATCCGCCAAGACTGCAACCGCTGAATGATACATGGCATAATAAGCCCGGTTACAGCAGGCATCGTAGTGTCCGTTCTCACAGCACCATTCTGCAACAGTCAGATTTTGACGGGCTTTCTCCTTAAAAAAAATAAAACTCATAGTTGCACTGTTTATAAGCTGATTTCTTCGTCCGGAGTGTTTCTCCGGAAAATTTAAAATCAAATAAACTATGATATGATAAGCCCTTATCCTATAATTGTCAATTCTTTTCAATTGATGTCGGGGGGGCTTGGAGAAAATCTTCTCTGTACCTTCCTTCAAAGCGGGAGACGGACCGAAGCCGGGGCTTCGGGCGCAGATGCGTTCCCAAGCCGGGGCTTGGGAACGAGGAAGCCGGGGCTTGGGAACGAGGAAAATTAAAAACCCGGCAATTCATTGCCGGGCATAGAAATCCAGCAATTTCTTGTAATTGAATGACGGCTCTGCCAAAGCATTTTTGGGAATCCCTATCGGTATCTGATTCTGAATAAGAGAGATAAGAATGCCTCCTTGTTCAACCGCATTGACCATCACCATCCCTGCCAGTATATCCCCGCGGAAAACCAATTTCCGGTAAATCTTATGCCGCGGATCGCTGAAAGTGACCGTTTCGTATTGAGGATCATTTGCCGGAGGATTGACGATACCGCCGGTCATCACATCCATATCAAAAATGCGGATAATATTGCGGCTCAGGCTTCCTTTGCAGGCAAATGAACGGCCTGCCATGTTCATTCCCGCGACGCGTCCCTGGGTCACAGCTTCGGGCCAGATTGCATTCACCCAGGGAGTTTTTCGGGCAATGTCAATATGTTCTGCCACATCACCCGCGGCGAAAATTCCGGGAACATTTGTTTCCATGTTCTGATTGACCATGATTCCCAGATCAGCCTTGATCCGGTCACGCGGAATAAATGACAACGCGGGCGATACGCCTTTCCCGATCACGACAATGTCGCAGGGAATTTCGGACCCGTCGGACAGATGCGCGCTTTCAACGCGTCTTTTTCCCTCAAATCCCAATACTTCTGCGCCTGTTTTCACTTCAAGTCCGTGTTTTGACATTTCGTCGAGAATCATTTTTCCTGCATGATTATCCGCCTGCATCGCAAGAGGCAAGCCCGATTTGATGACCATGGTCACACGAAGTCCGCGGCGAATAAGACTGTACGCGGCTTTGAATCCCACTAATCCGCCTCCGAGAACCACAGCCTTTCGGGAATTCGGAAGAGCCTCAGACATTTTCCGGACATGCGCCTGAGTCCGCATGAAAAAAATATTTTCCAAATCCATGCGCCCGGCTCTGACGGGTCTGGGATTTGCGCCGCTTGCAATCAGCAGCCTGTCAAAAGCTAACATTTTTTTGTCATGCGTCAAAACCTGTCTGTTGTCAACATCAATGCCTGTGACCAACGTTCCGAGAACGGGCGTAATTTTTATATCCTCATAAAAGCTTGTTTTGCGAATCGAAATACTGTCGGGAGAAACCGAGCCTTCAAGCATCAGACTTATCATAGGGCGGCAGTAGGGTGCAGCCGTTTCATCTCCGATCATGGTAATATCCCCGCGGGTGTCAACTTCACGAATGGCTTCAGCCGCATGAATTCCGGCAACGCCGTTTCCGATAATCACGTATTTCATAATGGTCTCCTGTCGTTATGAGAATATTGCCGAAACTGATTTGCAAAAAATCCGAATATCGGGTATCAGATAAAATTAATTTGATCAACCGGAGAGTGGCGCCTGATAAATTATATTGCAAAAAATTCTGATTCTGATAAAAAACAGTCTGATTAAAATGGATAATTTGTTTTTATTGCAATATTTGAGGCTTATAAAATTCACAGGAGGCAAGAATGACACGGATACTGAAAATCAACATTTACAAACCGGGGAAAAAAGAGCCTGATACCAAAATCACGCTTCCCCTTTCATCTTTACATATTTCCGAAAAACTGCTGCCAAGCAAAGTCAAAGCATCTTTGGCAAGCGAAGGCATTGATTTGAACGAACTCAGCGGTCTGTTTGCCAAAGAAGGACCCAAGGGGACATTGATCGAAGTGGAGAATGCCACCGAAAAATTAGAGATCATCGTCGAGTAATTTTTTTCGTTTCTGCCGATAATACGCGCAGCGTTCCGGATTCCGGGTTACCGATTTTATTAAAATGGCAGAAAATATTCATTTTCCGCCTTTTTAATAAAATCGGTCCCCGGAATGACGACCGGATAGGATAATACAGAGAAAACATGATCCGCCCAATCCTTCATATTGTACTTCATTTTATTGTTCCGGCAATGGCAGCCCGGCTTTTTTACAAAGACAATTACCTGAAAGTATGGATTATTATGATTTGCACCATGGTCATAGACCTTGACCATCTCCTTGCCACGCCGGTGTTTGATCCGAATCGCTGCGGCATTGCTTTTCATCCGCTGCATTCATATCCTG
This sequence comes from Desulfatirhabdium butyrativorans, assembly GCA_020718785.1. Lineage (GTDB taxonomy): Bacteria > Desulfobacterota > Desulfobacteria > Desulfobacterales > DYRK01 > DYRK01. Next base: position 4,429 of record DYRK01000109.1, read on the forward strand.
CTATATGTGCTTACATTCTAATGACATCCGTTTCCGAACTCCGGATCATCGCTGTCGGATTGCTGATTCATATAGGACTTGATGCCGTGGATTGCGTCTGTATGATGTGATGAGACATCACACTGCCGGACAATTTTTCAACCCGTTCTGCTGAAACAGACAAAAAAACGGCTTGCAAAGCCGTTTTACTGTAAAACGATTTTTCAAATCGTTTTTAATAAAATCAGCATATTATAATTTTTTGTCCGGTAGTGTGATGAGACATAACAAAAAAACTTTTTTAACGGAGACTGAAATGAAACACCGTATTTTTTTCTTATTGTTTATTTTGATGATTGTCTCACCCGGACCGGGAAATGCCGGTGCGGATGATACCTCAGACGAAATGTTATCCTTAAAAGATTCCGGAAGAATCGTAGGCGGCTATGAAGCAGAACCCGGAGCATGGCCCTGGATGGCTGCATTGGTCAGCAGCTCCGAAGATTCGCTTTATTACGGACAGTTCTGCGGAGGAACACTCATTCATCCGTCCTGGGTGGTCACAGCCGCGCACTGTGTTGAGTCAGTATCGCCTGAAAGCGTGGACGTGGTGCTGGGAGTTCACGATCTGGCAAACGATACCGGGGACCGGATCAAGGTCAGACGCATTATCATAAATCCTTATTATGATTCATTGTCCGTTGATTCGGACATTGCTCTTCTGGAACTGGAAAGAAACGCATCCCAGAAACCCCTGTCACTTATTGCGAGTCAAAGCAGCCTTGAAGGGGAAGATTCGACTATCATCGGCTGGGGTGTTACGGACCCGGGTGCTTATGAAGCGCCGGAAAGACTTCAGGAAGTTTCGGTCCCGATTATCTCCGATGAAACATGCAGGGAGGCTTACGGAGAATCCGAAATTACCGATAATATGCTCTGCGCGGGCGATGCAGAAGGCGGCAAAGATACCTGCTGGGGAGACAGCGGCGGTCCTCTGATGGTGCGTGAAAACGGAGACTGGAAACTGGCAGGCATCACCAGTTGGGGGGAGGGCTGTGCCATACCGGGATATTACGGCGTTTATACCCGTGTATCCAATTTCAGAGATTTTATCGGCAAATATGTCTCCAACATAAATCTTACCATGCCGGAAAGCGTCAAAGAAGGCGACGGCATTCTCAAAGCCAAGGGAGCGGTGAGTCTGACAAAAGGTTCGGCAGACAAAGATATTGTTGTAAACCTCAGCCTGAGCAGTTCCTCGGAAATTACTCTGCCCTCATCGCTTACTATTCCTACAGGTCAGTCCCGTGCGACTTTCGATATTACGGTTAATGATGACAATTTGTTAGACGGCACACAGACCGTCACCGTGACTGCAAGAATTTCCGATTCCGGTCAGGATTATGCAGTCAGCACGATCAAAGTCAACGACAATGAATCTGCGACACTGACTGTCATTATTCCCGAGCATGTCAGCGAGGCAGACGGCTTGCTGGAAAAAGGCGGAACCGTCAGTGTTAGCAAAGCAGTTGACAAAGATGTTCCGGTGTCTCTGACTTCAGGCGATACGAGTGAAATTACCGTTCCTGCGGAAGTGATCATTCCTGCGGGGCAAAAGTCCGTTGACTTTGACATCAGGGTAGTCTATGACGGAGAAATTGATGAAACGCAGACTGTGACGATTTCCGCGTCCGTGACAGGATGGACTGCGGGACAGGATACCATCACGGTGGAGAATTATCAGAAAGATTATTTTACCGAAGAATTCGGAGAAGACAATGATCTGGGTTATCAGCGCCTGACTTTTTTACCTGACGGCTCGGGAAATTTTTACACCCTCTGCCGTGAAGATGTCTCGGCTTTTTCTACTGATCCTTCCGGCGGAACTTACAGCTACGATACTCAGATAACGCTGTCCGAAGATGCAAAGGTATCTTTTTACGGATATGACTATTCTTCGTTTTTCATAGGGACCGACGGATATATCTCTTTCGGTTCGAATGGTGGAAGCTCTTCGTGGTGGGGAGACTATTCCCTGATCGATCATTTCGGTGTACCCCGAATTTCGGGTCTGCTTTATGACGAAGCGGATGCAGACGTGACATGGAAGCAATTGGAGGACAGAGTCGCTGTCACTTATCGGGGGACAAACAAGTTCCAGATAGAAATGTTCTTTGACGGCACGATCAGTATCACTTATCTGGACATTTCCGCCCAATACTTTATTGCAGGGCTTTCGGAAGGAAAGGGGCTGCCCGATGATTTTACCGAAAGCAATCTGAGCGGTTACGGCTGTCTCTATGTCAATGTTCCCGAAAGCATAAAAGAAGGAGAGGGCGATATCAGCGAAGAAGGCATTATTGCTTTCCCTAAAGCTTTTGATAAAGATACAGAGATAAAGCTGAGTTCGGATAATCCCTCGAAAATTAAGGTGCCGGATACGGTTACGCTTCACGAGGGCTACACATCGGTATCTTTTGAAATTACGCTGCTGAAAGATACACTGTTAGACGGAACCCGGACGGTCCATATCCGGGCTTTGTCTTCGTATTCCGGCGGATTGGGCTTTATCCGGATTGACGATAATGAAACAGCCATACTGACCATCAGTATTCCTGAACGTGCTGTCGAGGGAGACGGTCTGCTTGAAAACAAAGGCACGGTTACGGTAAGCAAGCCGCCGGACAAAGACATTACTGTATCTTTGACTTCAAGTAACAGCGAGCAGTTGTCTGTTCCGGAAAACGTGATAATTCCGAAAGGAAAGACTACATCTGCTTTTGACGTAACGGTTCCCTTTCATAAAAAAGACAATGAGAGTCGGACCCTGACGGTGACAGCTTCGGTAACGGGCTGGACTTCCGGCAAAGATACCATAGCCGTGATCAACAATGATATTGATTATTTTACAGAAGAGTTCGGATATTATCATGAAGGAGAGGATGGAGGAGATAATGACCTTGCATTTCATACGCTGACATTTACGCCGGACGCTTCGGGATTCTTTTACAGTCTTTCTCATAAAGAGGCATTGGATTTCCCCACAGACCCTTCAGGCGGAACCCCGCTTTTGCTTTCAGATGATTCCTACAGATCAGTAAGCTTGTCTCAAGGCACAAAAGTATCTCTTTACGGAATTTCTTATACTTCATTCTATGTGGAAAGCAACGGATATATTATGTTCGAGTCCGGCTATGATGATGCTTGTTGGGCACCTTTAAGCCATTTCGATAATCCTCGCATTTCAGGTTTTTTCCATTGTATGATTTCGGAAGCGGGCGAAATCAGTTGGAAGCAGACAGAGGACAGAGCCGTTGTCACTTACGACAATGTTGACGGAAACAGTTTTCAGATAGAGATGTTTTTCAACGGAGTCATTTGTATCACTTATCTGGAGATGTATAGCGATTACGGAATAGCCGGGCTTTCGGAAGGGAAAGGCATTCCTGATAATTTTATTGAAAGCGATCTGATCCCGAACGGGTACAGCAAATTTCTGTCTGTAGAAATTCCTGCATCTGCCGCGGAAGGTGACGGCAATCTTTCCAAACAGGGGAAAATCAGCATAGAAAAAGCCGCTGACAAGGACCTGAGCATAAAGCTGATGTCGGATAATCCTTCGGAACTTACCGTGCCTGAAACCGTGACGATTCCGGCAGGGCAAACGACTATTGCTTTTGACATCCGGATATTGGACGACGATGTTCTGGACGGCACGCAGAAAGCATTTGTCACCGCGTCTGCATCTGGATACCGCCCTGACAGAAACCTTCTTGAGATTACAGACAATGAAACAACAACCCTCACGGTCTTTGTGCCTGAAAATGCCACTGAAGGGGATGGATTGCTTCGTGGACAGGGAACGGTGACAGCCGGAGCGCGGGTTGGCAGAGATGTTACGGTATGGCTTGAGTCGGATGATACTACCGAAGTGACGGTTCTGCCGAAAGTAGTGATTCCTGCTGGGCAATCTTCTGCAAAATTCGACCTGACAGTCATTTATGACAGCGAAACGGACGATACCCAGACCGTAACTGTCAGCGCATCTGTATCTGAGTGGATTTCAGGCAGTGATTCTATTCAAATTGCAAATAAGAATAGGTTGAAGGTTCTTTGTTACAATACTTACTACGACAATGTGATTTGGACTGCTTTTGCAAACAGAGAATGGGATATCAGAGGATGGGATATGATAGAACTTTATTATGCGGGGGTGACTTTTGATACTCTGCTCGCAGAACAGGACTGGGATATGGTCGTTTTTATCAACAGAGACCCGAATGGAACTAATGAAGATATGTCCGAATTTCTGGCTTATATTCAGAACCGGGGAAAAGCCATAATGACAGATATGTCCTGCGGATCCGTACTGGGTCAGGCTTTCGGCCTCAGTTACACAGATCATAAAAATCACGAATCTGTTTCTATTGCAGAGCCTGAGCTTGCCGACGGTCTTACGACGCTGACTTTGCTTTTTTCCGATGACCTGTCCTTATGGTCTGTGGGAATGTCGCCTCAAACTGAGGCTCCGGCAAAATTTCCTGACGAAGATGCAGCGGTTGTGATTGGCAATGACGGACGGACCGCGGCAGTCGGTTTTGTCTCTTCTGCGATTCAGAATGAAAACGAGGCAGTTCGGTTCTATGAAAACCTGATCGGAATGCTCATGAAAGAAGCAGTCATAATCACTGTTCCGAACACAGTCACAGAAGGAGACGGAACGATTGCCGGACAAGTGAGCAGAGGCACAGAAAAATCTCTTCAGAACGAACTTATCGTCAGTCTGACTTCGGATCACCCGGATATTACTGTTCCGGACACGGTTACAATTCCTTCGGGACAAACCTTTGCCGGATTTGATCTTGTCATTTCAGACGATAGTCTTCTGAACGGAACCCGGCAAGTCAAAATTACTGCTCGTGCGGCTGATTATAATAACTGCACGGAGATGATCACTGTCAACGACAATGAAACCGCGCAACTGACCCTCAGTCTTCCCGAATATGTCTCGGAAGGACTTGCCCCTGTTTCCGGTCAGGGGATAATCAGTGTCAATCATGCCCCGGATCAGGATGTCACCGTGCGGATGACTTCAAGCGATACCGGCGAAATCACGGTTCCGGAAACTGTGACTATACCTGCGGGACATACGAAAACAAGCTTTGACTTCACGGCAGTCTATGACGGCGAAGAGGACGGCACTCAGACTGTAACAGTTACGGCTTCGGTTCCGGGCTGGACATCGGGCAAAGACAGAATCAAGGTTGCCGATGCCAAAGCGGATTTCTTCACCGAACAATTCGAATCCGGCAATCATCTGAGTTATCAGTCCCTGACCTTTATCCCGGACGGCTCGCCGAGTTTCTACAGGCTTTGCCGGGAACCAGCCACGGTTTTTCCCACTGACCCTGCGGACGGAACCGAACTGTATCTTTGGTATGACATTTTTGAAAAAGTATCTCTATCCGAAAATAGGTCCGTATCCTTTTATGGACTCAGTTATTCTTCATTTTATGTGGGAAAAAACGGATATATGACCTTCGGTTCGGGCGACAGCAGCTACTCGGTATCCCTGTCCGATCATTTCAACCGTCCCCGCATTTCAGGGCTGTTTTGTGATCTTTACGGAACCGTAAGCTGGAAACAGACCGAAGACAGAGTCGTTGTTACCTATCAGAATATATCGTCCAACAGCTTTCAGATCGAGATGTTTTTTGACGGCATCATCCGCATAACATATTTGGATATTTCTGCATGGTGGAGCATCGCCGGGCTTTCGTCAGGAAAAGGACTTCCTTGGGATTTTGTCGAAAGCGATCTGAGTGAGTATGCTTCCTGCACCCCCGTCAACACTCTGTTTATAAGTGTTCCCGAAAACGTCTCCGAAGGAGCCGGCGTGCTGAAGGCTCAGGGAAGGGTGACAGTGGAAAATTCTCCGGAAAGCTATCTGCTTGTGGAACTTGCCTCGGATGATCCGTCCGAAATTATCGTACCGGCAGCGATTCTCATTTTTGCCGGAGAAACCTCTGCCGCATTTGATCTGACTGTTGCAGATGATGCTGTTTATGATCAGACAAAAACTGTCACTATTACTGCTTCTGTTCCGGGATGTTTTCTGGCATCGGGCAGAATTCGGGTGACAGACAATGATCCGGTTCCGATTCCCGGTGATATTGATCACAGCAAAAAAATTGATCTCAGGGATGCGCTGCTGGCTTTGAAAGTATTGGCAGGAATGAATCCGCCTGATGCCTATTCTGACGCGGATATATCCCAAGATGAAATACTGGGATACGAAGAAGTCATATTTATCTTGCAAAAACTGGGAGGCATGAGATGAAACAAATCAGTATGCTGAAAAACACCGTTCAGGAATACGCTTGGGGATCTTACACGGCTATTGCCGAACTTCTGGGAAATACGTCTCCATCTGTCAATCCGCAGGCAGAACTCTGGATGGGAGCGCATCCCAAAGCCCCTTCTCTGATCGAATATGAGGGGAAATGCCTTTCTTTGGCAGAAGTCATCGAGAACAATCCGGAAGATATTCTCGGCAAAGCAGCAGCAGGAAAATTTGATAATCGGCTTCCCTATCTGTTCAAAGTGCTTGCCGCGGCAAAGCCTTTGTCCATACAGGCTCATCCGAATCAGAAGCAGGCTGAGGAAGGCTTTGAAAGAGAAAATCGTCTCGGTATTCCGCTCGCTGCGCCGAACCGGAACTACAAGGACAGCAGTCGTAAGCCGGAATGTCTCTGCGCGCTGACGCGATTCTGGGGTATGAGGGGATTTCGTCCTATTCCGGAAATACTTTCTCTGACAGAAAAAATATGCCCTGTAGAATTGGAACAGGAAATCCGTAATCTCAGGAAACAGCCGGATTCTTCGGGACTTGAATCTTTTTTTCATGCGCTGATGACCCTGTCTCCTGAACGGAAAAGAAATACTGTCACTCAGGCTGTCCGCGCGGCTCAGAAAGAAGATGATCCGATTTTTAAATGGATACTAAGGCTTTACGATGACTACCCTGAGGATATCGGCGTGTTATCTCCTGCATTTCTGAACCTGATCTGTCTCGAACCGGGTCAGGCAATGTTTCTTCCGGCAGGCGAACTTCATGCCTATCTTGACGGAACAGGCATCGAACTGATGGCAAATTCGGACAATGTGCTGAGAGGCGGCTTGACTCCAAAGCATATTGATGTTCCGGAACTTCTGCGGGTGCTTGATTTTACTGCCGGAAAGCCGGATGTCATTTTACCGAGGAAAATCAGCGAGTATGAAAGCATTTATGATTCTTCGGCAGAGGAATTTGTTCTCTCTGTGATTTCTCTTGCACCCGGCATGAGCGATGCACAATTCTTTCCTCGAAGCGTGGAAATTCTCTTATGCACTCAGGGCGCGGCGACCCTGACAGCCGGCGAGCAATCCCTGTCTGTTGTCAAAGGCATGTCTGTCATGGTTCCATGCGCTGCGGAGACATATCATCTCAGAGGGAATGCAATATTTTACAAGGCGGCTGTGCCGTCATCATGATTATACGAGTCGGATTTATTCGAATATGCCTTTTATACCATCTATAGCAAAACCTTCGGCGCAGACTGAACCGGCATGGTGGTTTGTTTTTCAGAACAGCAATCTCTTGGTCAGAACAGAGAATGACTCTGTTGCTGTTCCCTGTGAGCCGGGTGCTGACCCCTTTTCACTATCTCCTCACTTATGCAGACAATATCTCGGCTTATTAGACGGTCGCCACTGTTATGCTGCGGACTCGGAAAACGGCATGTCGCCCGAGGGAATGAGTTTTCAGGGATTGAGAAGTCTCTTCGGTATGTTGGACGAAGAGTTGTATAAAACAGCCGGTTTTGCTCTTCAGATTCTCAACTGGGATAAAATCAGCCGATATTGCGGACAATGCGGCGCGCCTCTCCGGGACAAGCATGACGAGCGGGCAAAAATCTGTCCAAAATGCAGTCTTATCAATTACCCCCGTATTTCACCTGCGGTCATAGTTTCGGTGATAAGAGACAATCGGATTCTTCTTGCCCATTCGGCACGCTTTCCGAGCAGCAATCTCTACAGCGTTCTTGCGGGTTATGTAGAATTGGGAGAAAGCCTTGAAGAAACGATCATTCGTGAAATCAGAGAAGAAGTCAATATCGAAGTGAAAAATATCCGCTATTTCGGCAGTCAGCCCTGGCCATATTCGAATTCTCTGATGGTCGCATTCACCGCAGAATATGCCGGAGGCGAGATCCGTGCAGACAACTCGGAAATTACGGATGCAGGCTGGTTTACTGCGGACAATCTGCCGTCCTTGCCGGGCTGGGGCAGTATTGCACGGGAACTGACAGAGTATTTTTGCCGGACATGCGGAGAGGGAAAAAGCGATCATTCCGGTTGAAATAAAGAAGGAGAAAGTTATGTTGAATAGAATGGCAGGCTTGTGTCCCTAAGTTCAATCCTGCATATCAACTGGTAGGACGTTCCGACGATCTTGAATTTCAGGATATCGTACCCTGTGATGATGTCGGAGTATTTATCAATAATATCAAGGATCATTTTTCTGTCTGCCTCAGAAGGTTCTGCCAGTGTTCCCGGCTTTCAACCGCGAATTTCCAATCCATCCAGTCATTTTCCATCTGATATGAGGATTCCTGAGACCGGAAAATTCGGTCAAATTCATGAAAACTCATGTCATATTTTTTTTCAAAATAATCCGCCTCCATCGAATAATCCGACAACTGCTGGCTGGCTAAAAGAATCGCCATTTCATCCAGGAACTGTTCCTTTGAAATCAGAAGGCTTGAGAATATCTGTTTGTGAATTTTCCGAATCATTTTATCCCTCCCTTTCTGTCTGAACGACACAAAATTCCGTAAAACGGTTTTGCAAACCGTTTTGCCGATAAAACGATTTGCAAAATC
>DYRK01000732.1 GCA_020718785.1 Desulfatirhabdium butyrativorans
GAAGGCAAGCCTTCTTCTGCGGCATTATGTGAAAAACATTTTGATTTTCTTGCAGAACTTGCATCACTAACCCGGACAAAGAATAAACTTGACGCAATACCGTTTTGGAAACAATTGAATTTTCCTCAGCAAACTTCCGAAATATATCCTATGGTTTCCGCTCACGGAGACTTTGCGCCGTGGAATATTCGCCTGACAGATAAAAAAATAGCCGTGTATGACTGGGAAAACTTTATAGCGCTCGCACCTGCCGGCTGGGATATAATGCGGTTTATATTTATGACGGAGCGCATGTTGAAAAAACAGCCTATTGAAAAGATTTATTCGCGATTTATAGAAGGTGAATATCGTCATATTTCAGATCGGTGGGAAAAGATGACAGGAATCGGAATCCCTGATCGTCGTTTGCTGGCAGATTTATTTATAGCGGAACTGAACACAGAGGCAAATCGTTCAAGTGTTTGTGATAGGATTTTAAATAATGAAAATCTGCATTGTACATAACGAATACGGCAAACTCAGCGGCGAAGAAATCGTGGTCGGAAATATCCGCAGCCTCTTGGAAGAACATGGGCATGAGGTGATTCCGTTTTTCCGATCAAGCGCGGAGATTCCGAGTATGCTGTTCGGCAATATACGAGCGTTTTTCAACGGAATTTACAGCGTACATTCCCAGAGGAAAATGCGTCAGATACTTCAGCGTGAACAACCGGATATTGTTCATATTCATAATCTTTTTCCTCTGATTTCACCCTCAATATTGCCTGAATGTAAAAAAGCAGGTGTACCTGCGGTGATGACGGTTCATAATTACCGGCTGATATGTTCCAACGGTTTGTACATGACCGAGGGACATATTTGTGAAAAGTGTTCTTACGGAAACGAATATTGGTGCGTGATTCGAAATTGCGAAAAAAATCTGTTTAAAAGCTTTGGGTATGCGCTTCGGAATTATGCATCACGGAAAAAGCGATTTTTCTTAGATAATATAGCGATATACGCTGCTCTGACGGAATTTCAGCGAGAGAAATTGATTATGCAGGGATTTCCACGGGATAAGATCGTTGTCATCCCAAATATGATTAAAACAGATATTACAAGCACGCAGTCTCCGCTAGGAGACTATATCGGTTTTGCAGGACGCATCAGCCCTGAAAAAGGCATTTCTACTTTAATGAATGCTGCTCGGATGTGCGATGATATATCCTTCAAATTAGCCGGTAATTATGACAAGATGCCGGAACTTGTATCTCAATCACCGAAGAATTTCGAGTTTCTGGGACATCTTGACTCTTCGAATCTGAACCGCTTTCTTTCTTTAAGCCGGATCATTGTCTTAACGAGTATATGTTACGAAGGGTTTCCGATGCTACTGGCTGAAGCCATGATCCATGAAAAGCCGGTGATCTGTTCCCGAATCGGCGGTTTGCCGGAAATCGTGGAACACGGCGTGAACGGTTTGCTATTCGAACCGGGAAATGCCGAAGACTTGGCAGATAAAATTCGATATTTGTGGGATCGTCCCGAATTGTGCCGAAAGATGGGACAGGCAGGCAGAGAAAAGGTCTTGCGTGAGTATTCATCGGAAAAGTATTACGAAAGGCTGATGGACTGCTATCAAAAGGCTGTCGAATTTCAGAGGTCAAAATGATGCAGTTTCACATCGAAAATATTCTTGGTTATCCGGTAACAACTTCAACAAAGGACACCTGTATCAACCAGATCTTTTCATGGATCAAATCCGGGAAAAAAGGCAGTTATTTTGTCTGTGTCAATCCCCATTCTCTTGAAACCGCAAGAAAAGATTCTTTTTTCGAAAAAGCATTAAAACATGCTGACCTCATAGTTCCGGACGGAATGGGCATGGTGATTGCATCCAAAATACTCGGAGGAAGCATTCATGATCGGGTTACCGGAATGGATATTTTCATAGAACTTAACCGCATTATGAACTCAACATCAGGATTCAAAATATTTTTTCTTGGTTCCACAGAAAAAAATCTGAATCAGATAAAAAACAAAATGAGATGTGAATTTCAGAACTTAATTATTTCCGGAACGTATTCTCCGCCGTTTAAGCCGGAATTCAGCCATGAAGAAAACAATGCCATGATAGATGCCATTAACCAAGCCAATCCCGATATTCTCTGGGTCGGCATGACAGCTCCCAAGCAGGAGAAATGGATTTATCAGAATAAAGACAAACTGAATGTGAAGTTCATCGGGGCTATCGGGGCAGTATTTGATTTCTATGCCGGGACTGTAAAACGCTCTTCCCCGCTATTTCAGAAATACGGACTCGAATGGCTTCCCCGTCTGCTGAGAGAACCCCGCCGGCTCTGGTACCGGAATTTTGTTTCCGGCCCGAAATTTCTGGTGCGGGTGATACTCTGCCGGCTGCGGAGGAAATAACCGGCTGCCGTTTAAAATAAACTTCGATATCCGGAAATCATTCGGAAAAATATGAATCCCTTACCGGCCCGAGAGGCGGTAAGGGATTTTTTTTTGTAAATACCCGCTGACTCAGGCATATCGCAGTTTTGTAATTTGACAGGCTGTTCTCATTATGATACAGAAAATTTCTGCTGTAAACATCTAGACCGATGCGGATTTTTGCATGTCGAAACTCTTCCGGCAGCAGGAACAAAATTTTCTCATCTGGATTTGAGGCGGATTCAGGATTATTTCAGACGGATCAGGAAGACGCCGCAGAACGACACGGAATGGATACGGCTTCTTATCAATATGGAATAGACATTTTCGGAAATAAGGAATCAGTGCCATACGGGTTCCGGGCTTTTTTTCGGATGCTTCGGAACCCTGAGAGTGACTCTGAGATT
>DYRK01000733.1 GCA_020718785.1 Desulfatirhabdium butyrativorans
CTCGCCTCAAAATACTGCAAGCCGCTTTCAATATCCCGTTCTTTCCCCGTAAACTTGTAATCCGCAAGAGACAAACCAGCGCCCGCCTTTTTCTCCACACGGGGATTTCCGTAGGGATAATTCACCAACTGCTCTGTAACCGCTCCCTTATCGGACAAAGTGAAAGATGTGCTGCCGAGATGGTCATGCAGGTAGAAATACTTTTTCCCGTCTTCGATTCGGGCAGCCCGGCTGTTTCCGGCATAGACATATTTCACAAGCCTGCCTTCCCGAATTTCGGAATACTTATCCACATACACGGCTTCGCTTGCCGAGCCTTCCGCATCGCTGACGGTCTTTTTCTTGCGGGTATCCGAGTAGTCATAGACATAATCGGCTTTCATTGCGCCTTTGCTGATGCCGGTCAGTCGGTCACGGAAATCCCACGACAGACTCATGCCGTTGTCGGAAGTCATGTTGCCGTTATCGTCATAAGTAAAAGTCATTGCGCCTTCGGGACCTTTTTCCGCACCTGTGATGGCATGGGGTCCCGGCGAATCGCCTTTATTCCGCCCTACACGCCCGGAAGTTCCGAGCGAGCCGCCGCAGGTCATTCCGCCCAAATCCATGAGCGAATCCGCTTGCAGCAAAGTTGCATCTTTGCGAACCATATTGCCGATTTTGTCATAGCGATACTTTATCATGCCGTAAACCGCCGAATTTGCCGCCTGCGTGAGACGATACAGCGAGTCATAGACAAAGGACTGCGTGGCGTTGAACTTCCGGGCTTCGTCAGACAAGATGCCCAATTCGCTGCCAATTTTATCTAACGCCGAATTGTCTCGTCCGTCATTAATACCCGTGATATTGGAAACGCCGTCAAAAGCGTAGCCAATATCTTGCAACATAAGATTATCGCTGCTCCGCAGGGTTTTCAGGCGATTCAGGCGCAGACGGTGATCGTACTGATATGCGGTCTCGGTTCCGCAGGCAAGCTTCAGCAGGGCGTTCTGCCCCGCAGGATTGTAGTCATACTGTCCGATCACATTCGGAACAGACTCAAGCAATCCCCGACTGTTATATGTGTAAGCGATGCTGCTTTGGTCAGGATAAGTCAAACTTATCACCCGATCCATTGAGTCATAAGTCATGCCGGTGCAGAAATTCTGCTCGCCGATCCGCTTAATGACCCATTTTACCCGTCCCCGCTCATCGTAAGAATTATGCTCATAGCCGGACTGATCCTGCACGTAAGAGAGAAATCCTTTGGTGTTTTCAGCCGTAACAAGATTGTCTTGCTGAGAACTTCGAGCCGCTTTGACGACATCGCTCACATCAAAACTGTTGTCATCCGGGGCAGGATAGCCCGTGTTGTTATCGCTCAGAATCATATCAGCAATGGTTTTTGCCGGTCCGCCGGACTGCCAGAGATGTCCCTGACTCACCGGACCCGAAGGCAAGTCATAGTAATACTTCACATCCGGCGATGGTTTCTCCTCTCCGTAATACTCAGCCGTCAGACGGTTCACGCCGTCATAAGCATATAGAATGACTTGTCCTTTGGCGTCTGTGCTTTTGATGAGATTTCCCGCATCGTCATAAGTGTAGTACATCTTTCCACGATCCGGATCATTCATAAAAGTCTTTCTGCCAAGCCCGTCATATTGCATCATCTTCTGATTATTTTTTGAATCTGTAATCCGCGTCAGATTGTCCGACAAGTCATATTCATAACTTGTCAGCCATTCCGCAGGACTGCTCAATGACTCGCCCGCATCGTTCAATCTGACGATTTCATAAACTTTTCTGAGCCTGCCCTTTCCGTCTTTGTCCTGTAATCCGTCCTCCACATAGCGCATTCCGCAGCCATAATGCGGCGAATTTGGATGAGTCTGCTCTTCGTCCTGAATGATTTTCACAAGGGGCTGATAAGTCGTTGTAGAATACACCGCAGCGCCGTCCGTTTCCACAGGCTGATTCGCACGGATTTCTCTGCCCATTGCATCGTAGAAATGCTCGGTAAATCCCGTGTTGAATGTCGGCTGTGTAAAGTCAAGATTTCCGGTTTCAAAATACGGGAGATATGTTTTCCACGGCTGCTGACGGGCATTGAATTGAAGCGTATCTGTCACCACAATCTGTCCCGGATTTTCTCCTTCGGAACGAGTCATAATCTTGCGTCCCAGCCCGTCATGAAAGCTTCGGGAACGGAGAAAACCGTCAGAACTCCCGTCCCGCTGCCGGGTTTCTATCCAGTTTATCAGCTTTCCGTTGCCTAAACTATGCGCCAGAACATAGTCATACTCAACGGTATGGTTTGTATCCGGCGGCTTCGTAACAGATGTGATCCGTCCGAAGGTATCATAAGCGTAAGTCGTTGTGTATCCGTTAAAATCTGTCGAAGATGTCATCACGCCGAAACCATAGTCATACTCGGCGGTCATCGTAAGCGTCGCTACATCCGCATTTCCGGTATAGATTGTCTCCTGAACCGGAAAGCTGTGATAAACCAAGTCATAGACAAGTTCACGTTTATGCCAGCCTGACGCGGGATAAAGCGGGTCATAACTGGCAATGACGTTTCCATATTCGTCATAGTCATTCCGCACTGAGACAATATAGCTGTCGCCCTGAACCCAGTCTTCAGTCCGAGTCAGATTTCCTTTGCTCACTTTACCGAGTTCGGTGTTTCCGTCATAGTAATTCCGCTTCTTCGCTGCCAACACGCCGCTTTCATCTGTAATTCTGATTTCAACGGGCTTATCCAACATCCAGTTTGACTTGCCCGCATCGTAAGCCGAAGTGAAAGATGTCTCTGTGATTCGCTCATCATCCCAGCCTTCGTCTG
>DYRK01000110.1:0-10232 GCA_020718785.1 Desulfatirhabdium butyrativorans
AAAAGGCCCGGAGCCGGTATGGCACTGATTCCTTATTTCCGAAAATGTCTATTATGATGCTGCGCTGGAAAAGACGGGCGGAAACAGGGCGCAGGCTGCTGGATTGCTGAAAATCAGCCCTCATACGTTTCGTGCCAGACTGAAAAAATTAGGCAAATAGCAGAAAATTCAGAAAGGAGTTTTATCATGACAGAATCCCATAAGATTCTTGATCTGTCTTCACTCCCCGAACAGGCAAGAATCGAAGTTTTCGATTTTTATGAGTTTTTATCCCAAAAATATAAGATCATTTCATCAAAAGGAGTGCCGGCAACGGAGGTGAACAGGGAGCAGGATGATGATCACCGAATTGATTTCATTGACCTTTTCGGTGTCTGGTCAGAAAGCGATATTCGTGAATTTTGTTACTCTGTTGAAGAATTTGATGAAATTGATCCGGAGGACTGGCATTGAAAAAAATTCTGATTGACACTAACGCATACAGCCGTTTCCTAAGCGGGGATGATAAAATATTAAACGTCTTGTCAAAGGCTGAAGTCGTATATATGTCAGTATTCGTGCTTGGAGAACTTTATGCCGGGTTCAAAGGCGGGATTAGGGAACAAGAGAACAAAAGTCTCCTCAAAAGATTTCTTCGGAAGCCGACAGTCAGCCTATTGGATGCAAATGATGAAACAGCACAACTCTTTGGCATGATTAAAGATACATTAAAAAGGGCAGGCAGACCGTTACCGATCAATGATATCTGGATTGCTTCGCATTCTCTTCAGACAGATTCTGTACTTGTTACATACGATTCTCATTTTAAAAAAATACCGGGGATACGGCTGTGGGATTGGTAAATTTTTTGCAGACGTTTTTTCTGTCTGGCGAACAGCGGAGACTGAATAATTTTTTGTATGCCGGTCATTTACCCTCACCGAAAATATAGGGGATTCCCAGTCCTCTTTTGATCTGTTCTTTACCGGTCAGAATATCCTGAATAAAAGGGAGGGGGAGGTCGGGATTTTCTTCCGCAAGCTGACCGATTTTAGCCCAGTATTCTATTTGTTCGTCAACAGTACGCTTAAAAACTTCTCCTTTGATTTTGGCTTGAATTACCAATTCGTCTGATATGTTTATAGCTCTGGCCATAAGGGGGACTCCTTACTTTTGGTTAATTATGATTTCAATATAATACAGAAATTGGGAAATTGCAATATTGACCCGGAGGAATGGCATTGCTTGCAAAGGAAGATTTGAAAAAACTTGCCCGGGAGCGGCTCAAAGATGCGGAGTCGCTTTTTCATGCCGGGCGATATGACGGCGCAGTCTATGTCTGCGGATATGCGGTGGAACTGGCACTGAAACACCGAATCTGCAAGACACTTAAATGGGATGACTATCCTGCGTCTAATAAACTCAATAATTTCAAAACCCATGATTTGGATTTGCTTCTGCTGCTTTCAGGTGTTAAGAAAAAAATAAATGCCGAACTGTGGGCAGAATGGTCAGGCGTGTCCGGATGGACTTCCGAACTGCGTTATAAGCCTGCCGGAAATGTTACAAAGGAAGAAACACGCCTGATGATCGAAGCCGCAAAAACACTCTTGAAAAGGCTGTGATATGAATGAACTCATAAAAAAAATAATAGGGGTCGAAAAAAAGATTTCCTCTGAGAAAGGACCGTTTTCGCTGTTTGCTCTTTTTCTGCCGGAAGAAGCTGCCGGCGGCTGGGATGTTTTGTCCGCGGCTCCGTGGATCGGTAACGATGAGTGGAAAGCGATGCAGCTTTTAACCCGGAGGATTCAGCAGACGATTACAATTGACGAGTTGCTGAAATTTTCCAAAGTGGTTATTATCAAAGAGGATAATCCGGGGCTGGATGAGATACACCGAACCATAAGGGTTGAACACGGTCTGCTCGAAATAAAGAACGAGGTATTTTTCGGTCTGGAAATCAAACATGCCTGTTTTATCACTTCCCGCAGACAAGGCATTCAAGAGGAAGAGGATGCAGAGATGGCCTTGGAGGCTTAGAAATTGAGTATGGCTTGACCCAATTAAAGAGATACTGAACTCGTCTAGACTTTTGACCGCCATCAAGCAGATGCCGGCGCATAAATCCTCAGAATTGTCGAAATTCGAGATATATCTCTTATTTTTTAAGGATCCATAATATCAATATATTATAAAAAGTCTAGACGGGTTCACTAAAAAAATTCTCTCAATGCCTATTTCATCGGGATAAGCCGCTTAATTTTTGTATCTTATCAAATGGGTCAAGCCATAAGGAAAAGTAAGATACAGAGCCAGAGGCTCTTTTTCAAAAGCCGAGGTGGAAGAAATCCTTAATGCGATACGAAATAAACCTGACGGAGTATTGAAATGGATAATGAAATATTGGTAAAAGAATTCCGCAAAATACTCAGGATTCTGGAGCTGGAGCATAAACAGGTTGTATTATTTATGCTCAAGGTCGACGGTCCTGAGATGATGAACCTTATTGTCAGCACACCGGTGTATGATACGATGACAGCCAAAAGCGGACTGAAACATCTGATCGGCATAGTGAACCGCAATTTCAGCAAAGAAGTCCTCAGAAAAATAATCCGCCTGACTGTTTTGAAAACAGATGATCCGTTTGTTGTTGCGATGAATCAGACATTCAAGGCAAGAAATGCTGTGAAATATATTTATTCATCTGTTATATCAGAGATTTATATTGAAAGCGCAATCGTGTTTAAATCCGGCGCAGTTGCCGGGCATAAAAAGACATGCACAGCAAAAGAAGTAATTTTGGCACTCCGGAATAAAAACTGTTCTACAGAAACTCGAACATCAAGAGGAAAGGAATGAATATGCCTGTCAAAAGACAACTTTTACATATAATCGGAAGGGAAAGGAAAATATGTGATCTGGCAATCCGTCATTTGGAGGATAAACTCAGGGACTTTGAGAAAAAGTACAGCCTGAGTTCAGCCGAGTTTTATGAACGCTTTCAGAAAGGAAATATCGGGGATGATCAGGATTTTTTTGAATGGAAAGCTTTATTTGAGAGTGTCCGAGAAATAAAATGAAGGCATTGAAAAGTAAAAATATTGATGTCGTAAAGTAAAAATTTTTACTTCTTTCTCAAAAAACAAGAATTCAGTTTTTAACTAATAGTTTGATATTAATCGGAATTTCTCCATAAAGACTGTTGGCACAAGTCTTGCATTAAATATGATGTGCGACGGTGCTTTCAACATTCTGACCGGAGGGATTCTGAAATGAAAAATGTTCTGCTTATTTCTTTTGATCTCATCAGAGCAGGCGAACCGGAAAAGTCATTTTCAATAGCGTCTCTTTTAGCTTTTCTCAAAAACGATGAAAGATACGGCTCCGAATTTTTTGTCCATCATCTGCCGGTCAATCTTCTTCATTTCGGTAAGGAACTGAGGGAGATCGAAGCGTTTTTGTCTGTGTTCGATCTTGAAAAATTTGACACAATTGCCATATCCTGTTATATATGGTCTGAGCATTTGATCAATCCTCTCATAGCAAAGCTCAGAGAAATGGGGTTCAGGAAAAACATCATACTGGGCGGACCTCAGATTTCATGTTCGGAGCAGGTGATTGAAGAATATCCGGACTGTCAGATATTCATCAGCGGCTATGCCGAACAGGCATTATTGGATGCAATTCTGTATTCGGAACCCATAGACCGCCCCATGATTTTCAGGAATAATACAGAGTTGAACGCACTGCCGTCCGTTTATAAGACCGGAGAAATTCCTGTCATGGACGGACAGAAAATGCTAAGGCTCGAAACCAAACGGGGCTGTCCTTATCGTTGCAGTTTCTGCGCGCACAGGGATTTGAACAGCAGTAAAGTTCATGCCTATCCCAAAGACAGAGTTTATGAGGAACTTTCCCTGTTCAAAGCCGGGTCGGTTCAAAAAATCAATGTTCTGGATCCGGTATTCAACACCGGTTCGGATTATTTGGATATTCTGAAAGAAATCAGGCGGATCGGGCTGAATTCGGAAATTTCCCTGCAAAGCAGATTCGAAGCGGTCAGAGGGGCTGAGGGGCGGGCATTTCTGAATCTGTGTGCAGAAATGAATGTCTGTCTGGAATTCGGCGTTCAGACAATCATGGAAACTGAATACAATGCCATCAGAAGACCGAATAATGTCAGGATGATAAAATCGCTGATGAGAGAACTGAATCACAGGGATATTTCATATCAAATCAGTCTGATCTACGGGTTGCCGAATCAGACTTTCGATTCGTTCAGACAAAGTGTTAATTTTGTAAAGAGCGGAGGTTGTGATAATGTCAGCGCATATCCGCTGATGCTGCTGAAACGGACTGAATTGTATGCGGAAAAGGAACAATGGGAATTCAGGGAAAAACCCATGGGGAAATTCAATATTCCGGTTGCGGTCAGCAGCAACAGCTTTGACGAAAATGAATGGTATCGCATGAAGGATTTGGCGGAAAGTCTGAATCCGGGTGTGAGGATATAACTATTGAGGAGAATTTGAAATGAGTCAAACAACAGATTTTGAAAAAAAGATAAAAGAATTGACAGCAAAAATTGCTTTGAAGCCTGAAAATGCGGATAATTATTTGGAGCGCGGAAGGCTTTGTTACAAAGAAGGATTTTACAACGAAGCGTTGAAAGATTTTAATAAAGTTCTTGAACTTAATCCTGAAAATAAGAAGGTTAAGGCATATATCGAACTTTGTTCCACTAAAGTGAATCAAGTTATCAAGGCTGAAGATTATTCTGAAGAATATAAAAATAATATTGATGAAAATTCTTTTTCTGATCCTTTAGATGAAGTTTCTGAACTGTTTGAATTTTTGCATCGTGTGTTTTTTTATCTTCAAAGAGGAGAAAATGATAACGGTATAAAATATTTAAATAAAATTGTTGAATTTCGGCCTAAAGATATCCGAATTTATATTTTTCGCGGGATTTTTTATTCTCGAAGCCGAAAGTATAAAGAAGCTGAAGAAGATTTCAACAAGATTGTTGAACTTAAGCCTAATGAAATAAGGAGTTATTTTATTCGAGGATTATATTATCATGTAGTCCAAAAACAAGAGAAGGCAATAAATGACCTCAATAAAATTATTGAGCTTGATCCTGAAAAAATGGAAAGCTATCTTATGCGAGGAATTTATTATCATCTAATTGGAAAACATGAAGATGCATTGAATGATTTTGATAAAATTGCCAAAGTTAACCCTGAAAAGGTCTTTATTCGAGGTGGCTATCGTCATTTAATTCAACAATATGAAGAAGCTGAAAAGGATTTCAGTAAAAATATTGACCTTAAACCTATAGATCCGCTTGGTTATTTTTTTCGAGGATTTCATTATCATCTAATTCAAAAAAATGAAGAAGCTATGTCTGACTTCAAAAAATTTTCTGAATTTTCTGAAAGCTATCGGGTTTCTGATATATTCACACTATGTTTTAAATATATATTTCTTCCATTTATTCAATCTGTTACAGAAATTAAGAAAAAAAATGAACAGGAAAAACTTGAGTTAAAAACCAATATCTTTCAGGCGGTCAGCCACACCATCAGCAACATCATGGTTGCGAATAAAAGCATCACCAAGAGGATCAAGAACGGCACAAATTCCATGAACGATGTCAATCGTCTGGAACTTCTGAATGATCTAGTTCTGTCAACAATGAACGCCGTCAAGCTTGTTTTCAGCAATGAGGATATTGTCCTTTCTCAAGCGCGGGATGAGTTATTTTCTGAGAAAATTAAAGACGGGATCAGTCTGCATAACCTGCTCTGGTTCTGCCTGAATATCAATCTGTATTATCTTGTGGTCGGCGAAGGCGAAGAAGCCTGGGCAACAATAAGAAATATATTTTTCTCTATTGATATATCTGATAAAAAGAAAGTCAAAGAAAAACTGAATATGCTGGAAGCGATGCCGAAAGAGACTCGAAATCTTCCCCTTTTCTCAATTTCTGATTTGTCCGAAGACCAGATATCCGGTTTTGTGAATGCGTTTCAGAGCGAACAATTTGAAGCGGTTCATCAGTTTTTTGTCATTCAGATTGAAAATCTCAGAAATCTCTATGTCAAAAAAGATTCCTATACCTTTTCTGTCTTATTTATCATTCTTTTGGAACTGACAAAAAATATGCTTCGCCACGGCACTATTGAAGATCAGTCGGTCAGAAAGTTCACTATGAAAAGTGAAACCGATGGCGATTATGTCATTCTGACATTGGCGAATGTCTGCCAGAAATCCAGACTGAAACTGAAAGAGAGTACTCTGAAGGGATTGTCCATGATTCAAGAATTTTCAAAAGCCGTGGGGAAATTCGAGCAAAGCAAAAAATATATTGAAATTTCGGAATTCTTCGAATTTGAGGCAAAACTCTTTATCAAAAAACCGGAACATCAGGAAATGGTTAAGGATGAGGGGATATGAAAAAAATTTTATTGGTTGAAGATAACACCGAGGTTGCATGCAACTGGGAGCTTTTTGAAATAAATCTGTCCGATTCGGATTTGAAGAAGCTCTCTGATATGAAGAGGGAAGGAAAAGACTTCGAGCTTGCAATAAAGCCTTTTTTGGAAGAGAAAAATATCTTCATCGAAGAGGGATTTTCAGGGGCCTGCAAGCGGATATTTGAAGAACAGTTTGATATCATTGTGTTAGATGTCAAATTTTCTACGAAACCGGGGATCAGTCCCAAAGAAAAAGAGGCTGTTGAAGACGCCAAAGATTTGTTTGTAAATGCCTTCCATCCACCTGATGAACAGCGGTCTGATATTGAAAATAAATTCAATGAAATACTGAGCTATCAGGAATACGGCGGACTGCTTCTCTTTTACGTGATATGCCTGCATTATGAAAACCGAAAAAAAATCTGGAATGTTTCTGACATAAAAACAAAAGTGTGTTTCTTTTCAGCACATTCCAAACGTCCCGGAGACCTTCTGGCAAAGTATGATCCCCTGAAATGGAATCCTCAGATTGCTGATTATGTCAGGGAAGCAGAGGCTAATTTCTGGTCTAAAAATGAAAAAGACGGTCTTGCCAAGGTTAAAGCCTTCATTGAAAAAGACCCCTATCTCGACATACTGGAACAGCATCTCGGCAAAACTCAAAAGGAGCTTTTTGCCAAAGTGCTTCAGACTCAGGATGATGAAGCTCAGATTGGGGACAACCTGCACAGGCTGAGAACCATACAGGAGAAAATGTTAGAGAAGCTTGCCAATGATGTGCCTTCATTTAAAGATATGAAAAACAAGCATTTGAAAGACGGCGAGCTTAACGTCAGAGGTTCGCTGAAATGGCTGAATGACAAACCTGATTCGTTTTACATCAAAAAAGAGGATGTCAGAAATTGGAACGGTTTTTTTGATGTTCTGAAAAGTCAGTCTGACATTATCTCCAAACGGATTTATGACTTTTTGGATCCCCGCTCGCAAAAAAGAGTTTCAAACTGGACGAATGACCGGGATATTGAAGCGTTAAAGGGTTTTATCCTAAAAGATATTAATGCAGTCATTGACAGAAAGGACTTCTTTTTTTGTGATTTAATCACTCAAGAATATTGGAAAAACAACGAGTATGATGCGATCCGGGGGATTCTGAGCAAGGGCTTCTATCTGAGCGATTTTGAATATAAAAAGCTCAATCGTTTTCTTATTGACCGGGTCTTGTCCCAAATCATCCGAAAAAGGGAAACATATTTTGACGATGTGCATTACCGTCTGGCTTTGAGCATTCATGCCATCGGCAGCGAAGCCGCGCATGGGGCTGCGATTAAGCAGCAGGATGTTCTGTATGCCATGATTTATGCGATGAAGTGCGTTATTCTGAAGTTCGGGGAGCTTTGTGAATAATCCAAAGCCGGGAGATCAATCTCCCGGCTGAAAGCTCAAGTACGCTGAAGCGCACTGTATAATAGCCGGCTTCAGCCTGCTTCCGCTTTCAGCCCTGACATTGATGTCGGGGCTAATAGCCGGGGCTTCAGCCAGCTTTTGCTTTCAGCCTCGGAACGGATTTCAAGCCCGATTGGAGACCGTATAATGCAGATCAGGATAAAAAATTTCGGACCGGTAAAATCATTCGACATGGATTTGAACAAAAAATTCACGATTATCTTCGGGAAGAACAACATCGGAAAATCATATTCGACTTCTGTGACTTATCTGATTTTGAAAAACCTGCTGAAATTCGGATATGAAAAGATTCATCTCAATCTCAGGGAATTCGAGGAGAATCTCCGGGAATCTTTTTATGCAACGTATGAAGAAGTCGGAAACCTGACAAACAGGTTTTCCAAAAAGGATATGAAACTTGTCTTATATACAGATGACCTTGAATTCACCATAGAATCGGACGGAAAAAATCTTTCGTTTCACCATGATGCCGTATTGAAAGATAAAGTCACAGAAAGTCCGGAAATCAGCCACATTCATTACCTTCCTGCTTCACGTTCCGGTCTGTATCAGGCATTAAGCGCATTCTCCGGAATTTTTGCCGAACTTTCAAGAAGCAGGGGAATTCTGAAAAAGAAAATTGACATACCGAGCATTCCGGAGCCGGTCAGCGACTATTTTCTCGCTCTGTCCGCTATCAGGAGAGGGGAAACAGGGAATGATAATGAGATATCGCGGCTTGTGAGAGAAATGGAAAACAGCATACTGAAAGGCGAAGTTCTGTTCGACGAAGAGACGAAACGGATGGTTTACACTCCCTGTCACACGGATCTGAGTATGGACATGTCTCTGACCTCGTCAATGGTATCTGAACTCTCCCCTGTGATTTCCTGTCTGAAATATCTTGTCGCATTTGCGGACGGGACATCCCTCATTTTTATCGAAGAACCCGAAGCCCACCTGCATCCCGAGGCACAGATCCGGCTGACGGAGATATTTGCAGAACTGGTCAGAACTAATGTGAGGATAGTGATGACCTCTCACAGCAGTCATATATTCAATAAAATGAACAATCTGATATTAGACAAAAAAATTGATCCTGAGACGACAGGCATGGTCGTTTTCAAGGAAACGGAACAAGGGGGGATCGGAACATATATTTCCATAGACGAACTCGGAGCTGATGATGAAAATTTTCTTGATGCGGCAGAAAAGCTCTTCAACGAGAAGCTCGAACTGCTGGAAAAACTGGATACTGTCGGAAGAATGGTATAAAGGATTGAGAGATGTTTGACGCTATATTGCAGGACAGAGAACTGTTCGCTTTATGCAGAGAGGAATGTTCTGAAAACGATATCTGTATAGAGTTTGATGAACTTATAGCAGAAGACAGGTTTTTGATATTGAAAACCGACGCTTACTACAGTTCTTCAAGAATGCACAACCCGCCGCCGTCTTTAGACTGCCTGATTGTTGTCGGATGTGAGACTAATCCGTGTTATGATTTCTATCTCGTTGAAATGAAAGATATTCGCTCTCCGGACGGATTTGAGGTTAAAAATATCAGAAAGAAATTTGCCACGGTCATTGAAGATTTTCTGAAAAACAGATTCGGACATATATTTTCAAACCCGAAGTATTGCCTCAACGAATTCAGACTTTACTTTGTCTCTGATGCCTGCCGCATGAAAAAAAGATTTCCGGGCATGACTCAGAAGGTGTACAGAAAAAAGATACTCGGCACAAAATATGAGATGTTTCTTTCTCTCAAACCTTTTGAATTCAGAGGTAAAAAGGCGATTATTGATCCGAGACTGCCCAATCCGATGATTGAAGTGTGCTGAACTTCAAATTCAAAAGCCGGGAAAACATTGTGTTTGAATCAAATTTCGTTGACTGACAAAATTTTAATTGGGAGGAATTACGATGAGCCAAGACAACATTGAGAAGATAAATGAAATGACCGAGAAGATAGCGTTGGAACCTGAAAATGCAATTTCCTATTCAATCCGCGCTCTTTGTTATCGGAAGAATAATGACTATGACAAGGCTATAAAGGATTGGACCAGAGCCATCGAACTTGATCCTGAACATGCAATGGGCTATTTCTACTCTATAGGACAAGTATATTTAGAGTGTTTTGATTGTTATTGGGAGAATAAGGACTATGACAAGGCTATAAAAGATTATACCAGAGCCATTGAACTCAAGTCTGAGGGTCGTTCATTGTTTGTTTATATGGTTTGGAAAAAGGACAAGGACAAGGCTGTAGAATTTTATACCAAAGCTATCGAACTCGAGCCTGAAAATGCAAAATTCTATTCAGACCGT
>DYRK01000110.1:10332-13250 GCA_020718785.1 Desulfatirhabdium butyrativorans
GGTACAGTAAGAACTATGACAACGCTGTAAAGGATTATACCAAAGCTATCGAACTCGAGCCTGAAAATGCAAAATTCTATTCAGACCGTGGTAAATGTTATCGGTACAGTAAGAACTATGACAACGCTGTAAAGGATTATACCAAAGCTATCGAACTTCAGCCTGAAAATGCAGAAATCTATTCAGACCGTGCTGTTTGTTATTGGTTGAAGAATGACGATAGCAAGGCTGAAAAAGATTATACCAAAGCTATCGAACTTCAGCCTGAAAATGCAGGGTTCTATTCAGACCGTGCTTTTTATTATGTGGCGAGTAAGGAGTATGACAAGGCTGAAAAAGATTATACCAAAGCTATCGAACTTCAGCCTGAAAATGCAGGGTTCTATTCAAAACGTGGAGAATGTTATTCTGCGATGAAGAATTATGATAACGCATTAAAGGATTATGATAAAGCCATTGAGCTTTATCATAAAAATGCCGAGGATTATTCAGGTCGTGGAAGATGCCATTTTGAGATGAAGAATTATGATGAAGCATTAAAGAATTGTTATAAAGCAATCGAGCTTGATCCCAAATGTGTCGAGGCTTATTTAGTCTATGGAAAATGCTATTTTGAAAGGGATAATTATGAAGAAGCATTCAAGAATTGTGACAAAGCAATCGAGCTTGATCCCAAATGTGTCGAGGCTTATGAGAAACGCGGAGATTGCTATGAAAAATTGCAGGATAAATCGAGAGCTATAGGGGATTATATTGAGGCTCTTCTTCTTATTTCATGGGGATACGAATATGTGAGAGACGATGGGTACCAAATTCTCCTTAAAGCAGAAAAGTTATGTATAGAAGAATGTGATATATATAGCATAGACTCTATCGCAGAAATATACTACGGATTGGGTGAGTATGATGCTAGTGTGTTCGTATACCACGCCCGTTCAGAGATTAATGAAAGAAAAGAGAGCGAACATGAACGGAAAGTAGCCCAAGCCCGAGTTGATGAGCGAAACAAAGTCATCGCCGATCTCTCTCATTCCATCAAGAATCTGATTAAAACCGTGATTGACCCGCTTGAAAATCTGAAACAGGAAAGCGTAGTCAAACCGCAAGTCATTGAAAACGCATTGAAAGGCGCAAATCTGATTCGGGAAATCGTCAATGCCATGAATTTGTCTTTCAGAGGTTCTGTTGAGGATTTTTATTATGATGCGGAACACAACACCGGAAAGGACAGCCTTGATTTCCAGTCCGTCATCGTCGAATCCTTGAAATACTCTGCCGGAAATATGTTTGACGGCAAGTATTTCGGGAAATATCAGAAAAAGTATTTTCCGACAAAAGACAGTTATTTGGCTGCAAAATCAGAATGGGCAGATGTTTCACAGTCGAATGCCTCGGCTATGAATACATTCCTGAAAAAACACTTCTTTGAAACCGACATCAGTTTCGGGGATTCGGAAAGGTATGTGATGGGAAATGACAGAGGTTCGGCTGTCAAACTCATGATTCTGTTTCAGGAAATCATCCTGAATGCTGTGAAATATGTGGCTTTTGCGGAAAAGGAAAAGCGTTTTTTACGCATCCGGTTCGCTGCCGACGCAGACCATATCTCCGTGAAAGTTGAAAATCGTTTTCAGCCCGATGTGAAAACCGAGACAACAGGTATCGGTCATGTGATTGTCGAAAATTTTGCCAAGCTCATGAATGCCGGTTCCCCTGTTGTGAATCAGAACGGAGATATCTATTCCGTTGAAATCGGGTTTCCTGATTTCTGGAAAAAAAGGAAGGATCAGTGAAAATTTTATATGTGGAAGATGAATTATCCAAAAATATCCCCGGCATTATCCGATTATTCGAAAAATACCTCGGAAAGAAAAGAATCGGAAAACTGAAAGAATTGGAGGAAGATGAGAGCGGTTATGCGGCTGATCCTGATGAAATCAAGCGCATTGTTGAAGAAACAAATCTTGTGGAAGTGGAATACCGTTTTCCGGATGCTTTACGCAAGATAATCTCTCACCATGAAAGATATGCACTTATAATAATTGACAGAAACTTAGCCGAATACGTATACGATTTTGAAGAAGTCGTAAAAATTGATCCCGCGTACAGTGATTCCCAATATGAGAGATTTTTTGAACGCGAAGGCGATTATCTTCTTCACAAATTAGTGTATGAAAGCGATGTGATGAGCAGATTTTATCTCCTGACCGGCAATTCCATTTACTCTGATCCGATTCGCGGCTATGATGATATAAAAACGCTCATTGAGTTCGGTAAATTCAGCAAAAACAACTTTTTTGAAAAGGGGAATGAAGCCGGGTTGCAGAAGATTATTGAGGATGTCCCGATTCTGAATCTTCAGAATGAAAATAAGTCTTATCTGAAAATCCTTCGGAAAAATATTGACAATAAAGCGGCAGAAAATTTTCTGAAAATCCTCGGAGAAAAGGATGAGATGCGGAGAATTTCCGGCAATCTCACAGAACTGAGAAAGATTTATGAACAGATTTTGAAAGAATGCTCGGAAAGAATACCCGGCATGAAAGAAGAATGGACTGACAGATATGGCAAAGTTATTACGAAAAAAGGAGAAAAAGAGACGTTGATGAATTGGCTGTCCGACAAGGGACATATCAACACAATTATCCGAAACTTTTTTTTCAGTATCAAAGCCATTGCCAGCGAGTTCGGCGCACATCCGAATATTGAAGATGCAACTACAGATACTGTCAATTCGCTCGTCTATGCCCTGAAAGATGTGATTATATGGTTCGGCAAAATTTGCAGCAGATACCCGAAAGCCGGGAGTTGAACCAGACGGTTATGATATAGAAATTGAAAAATTTCTCACTTCTCACTTTTAAATTCTCACTTAAAGGAGACACCATGCCTGAAGAAAAAAGTTTTCATCTGACTCC
>DYRK01000111.1:0-5903 GCA_020718785.1 Desulfatirhabdium butyrativorans
TGGCTTTTTCATCACAATATCTCCGCCTCCATATCTTCATCTTCCTCTTCTTCCCAGACATTCGGCTCAGAGTCGGGTTCATCCTGTTGTTCAAGCATACTTATTGTTTTTATTCGTTTAGCGTCTGTCCAGAGTCCTTCGAGATCATAAAATTTTCGTACCGATTCATAAAACACATGAATTATCACATGACCGTAATCGAGCAGTACCCAGTGTCCTTCTTTTTCACCTTCCGCACCCAGCGGCTTGATGCCGTGCTGTCTCAGTTCTGTCTGAACAAATTCCGCTATGGCTGTGACCTGACGGTTGGAATGCCCGCTGCAGATAATGAACACATCTGCAAAATTTGTCAGTTCGGCAACATCCAATACTACCACGTTATAAGCTTTTCTGCCTAAGACTGCCTTTACATAAAGATCGAGTGATGAGTTATATGTCATTGAAAAGTCCTTTTGTTTTGATAAAATTTTCTACAGGTTCAGGCATCATCTGCCGCACCGGCTGACCTGCTTTTATCCGCCTGCGGATTTCTGTTGATGAAATATCCGGCAGGCAGACAGACGAAATATAAATCGGCTGCATTTCCGAATGAATATAGTAACCCGCACCGGACCGGGGTTCGTCTTGGAATCTGTAGCCTTCGGATATGCAGGTGTGAAGATAGGTTTTGACAGTCTCCCGGATATCTCCGGCATATCCTGCCCGAGGCATCACAATAAAGGAGATTTTCCGAAACAGTTCCATACAGGATTTCCATGAATTTGTTTCAAGAAACGCGTCAAGCCCTGCAATAAAGAAGAGTTCGCTCTCCGGCAGAACTGATTTGAAATGACATACCGTGTCAATGGTATAGGAAGGTCCCGAACGCCTGAGTTCAATATCGCTTACTGTTACATAATCCTTGATTATCGGATATTCCGAAACCGCAATCCGAGTCATTTCGAGACGGTATTGTGCATCGGCAATTCCCCGAGGCGATTTATGCGGCGGAATTGCCGAAGGAATGAGATAAATCCTGTCTAATGCAAATTGTTTCCGTACCTGTGCGGCTGCCTCAAGATGCCCGAAATGAATCGGATTGAATGTCCCCCCGAACAGAGCGGTTTTGGCGGGGTGAGGGGTCAGAGGCAAGGGGTCAGAGGAACCCCTGACCCCCTGAATCCCCTGACCTCTCACCTTTTCACTGCCGAATCTGCCCATCCCCGAATACCACAAATTTGGTCGTGGTCAGTTCTTCCACGCCCATGGGACCGAAGGCATGAAGCTTGGTAGTGCTGATTCCGATTTCGGCTCCGAGTCCGAGCTGTCCGCCGTCATTGAAGCGTGTCGAGGCATTGACCAGCACCACAGACGATCCGACTTCACGGACAAAGCGTCTGGCACGTTCATAATCCGAGGTGACAATGGCTTCGGTATGGTCAGAACCGTAAGTTGAAATATGCCGGATTGCCTCATTCATATTTTTCACGATTTTTACCGAAAGAATAAGATCGAGATATTCCGTGGGCCAGTCTTTTTCGCTTGCCTCGTTTATGTATGACAGAATCCGGCAGGTCTCGGGACATCCCCGGATTTCCACGCCGGCATCTGAAAACCGCTTGCCCATTTCCGGCAGAAAATCCCTTGCGATCAGCTTATGCACCAGCATGGTTTCCATTGCATTGCACACGCCGGGACGCTGAACTTTTGCGTTAAAACAGATATTCTGTGCCATTTCCATATCTGCTCCGTCGTCAACATAAACGTGGCAGACGCCTTTATAATGTTTAAGCACCGGAATCTTTGAATTTTCCACAACAAAACGTATCAGCCCCTCGCCCCCGCGGGGAATAATCAGATCAATATACTCATCCTGTCTGAGAAGAGTATTCACCGCTTCCCGGTCCCTTACCGGAACGACCTGAACCGCTTTTTCCGGCAGACCTGTTTCCCTGAGTGCTTTGGTCACAATGCCTGCAAGAGCCTGATTCGAATTCAAAGATTCGGAACCTCCGCGAAGAATCACGGCATTGCCGGCTTTGAAGCAAAGCCCCGCGGCATCTATTGTGACATTGGGCCGGGATTCGTAAATAATGCCGATGACACCAAGCGGAATACGCATCCGCGAGACTTCCAGACCGTTGGGTCTTTTCCATGATCTGGTGACAGCTCCTGCCGGATCCGCCAGTTGCGCCACTTCCCTGAGTCCGTCCGACATGGAAATTATGGTGGCATCATTGACGGTCAGCCGGTCAATCATGGCATCGGAAAGCCCCTGTTCTTTTGCAGAAACAAGGTCTTTCTCATTCTCTGTTCGGATATAGGCGGACTGTTTAACGACGGCATCGGCAATTCTGAGCAGAACCTCGTCTTTTCTGGCAGAAGGACATAAAGCCATTTGTCTCGAAGCAGCTTTTGCCGCTTTTGCCATTTCTATGATGGTAGTTTCGACGGACATGGTTATATTCCTTTTTCAAAGGTCAGGAGTAAAGGGCAGAGAGGTCAGAGGATTACTCTTATACCCCGAACCCCTTGCCTCTCACCCCTCACCCGCCTTATTCCACATGGAGTACTTTACGGATAAAAGAGCGTATAAAGATCAGCGACAGCACAAAAATGGAATCATTGTTTCTGACTGCGTTGTCAAACCGGTAACCGCAGGTATCTGCCGTGATGAATTCCGATTCTGCCCGGGGATATTTCCTGCAATTCAGCGGTCGTATCGAATAAACAGAACAATAATGTTTTCCCTCTGTGTCACGTCTCAGGAAAGAACACTCATTCGGCAATCTGCAACAGGCTCCGCAGTTGACACATCTGCCGACTCTGGCATCGGACACAGGCAATACTGCTGTGACGGTTCGTTTTATTTTTCGGATCAATGTTTCTGTAACCTCTCTGGTTTGGAGGTCAGGGGTCAGGGGTCAGGGGTTCGAGGTCAGAGGTTCCTCTCACCTCTGACCTCTGACCTTTCCCCCGTGACCACCAGATTATCTCTGTGGATCACCTCGTCATAGGGTTTATGTCCCAGCCGTTCCATGATTTTGTCTGACTGAAGCCCCATGATGCTGCGGATGTCCTCGGAACTGTAATT
This sequence comes from Desulfatirhabdium butyrativorans, assembly GCA_020718785.1. GTDB lineage: Bacteria > Desulfobacterota > Desulfobacteria > Desulfobacterales > DYRK01 > DYRK01. Next base: position 3,074 of record DYRK01000111.1, read on the forward strand.
GACAAGACCGGTTCCCAGTATTTCATTGTCGCCGTTTCTGAATTCCACTGCCTCGCCCAGATTAAAATCCCCTTCCACGCCCACAATACCGCTTGGCAGGAGGCTTTTTCCCCCTTCCAGAATTGCCTTTGCAGCACCTTTGTCAATCAGAAGGCGGCCTTTGGGCTTGAGGGTGAAAGCAATCCAGCATTTGCGGTTAGCCAGTCTTTCTTTTTTCGGAACAAAAAATGTCCCGTGTTCTTCACCGGCAAACAGCCTGAGCAGAATATCCGGTTTTTCGCCTTTGGCGATAATCATGGGAATTCCCGCGGCGGTCACTTTTTTGGCAGCCCTGATTTTGCTGGACATACCGCCGGTTCCGAGCGCGCCCGGAATATCGCCGGCATATTTTTCAACACTCTTTCCGATGGCAGAAACCAGGGGAATCAGTTCGGCGTCAGGACAGGTTCTGGGGTCTTTGGTATAAAGCCCGTCAATATCCGTAAGATTGATAAGGATATCGGCGTTCATAAGAAGGGTGATCATGGCGGAAAGATTGTCGTTGTCTCCGAATTTGATCTCTTCCGCAGAGACCGTATCATTTTCATTGATGACAGGAACGACCTTCCATGATAACAGGGTATGAAGCGTGTTCCGCGCATTCAGATACCGTTTCCGGTTGGTAAAGCCGTCTCCGGTCAGAAGAATCTGGGCAACTTTCTTTTCATACTTCTCAAATGCTTTTTCGTATTCCATAATCAGCCCGGCCTGCCCCACAGCCGCCACAGCCTGCCGTCCCGGAATTTCATCCGGTCTTTTCGGAAGCCCGAGCTTTCTGACTCCCGCTGCCATTGCCCCGGATGAAACCAGAAGAATCTCCGCGCCGCTGTCTGCTATATGGGATATCTGCCTGCTTACAGACTCGATTGCGTTTATGTTCAGTCCGTTGTCTTTTGTGAGAACATTGCTTCCCACCTTGACCACCGCACGTCTCACACGGTCAAAATAGAATTTCCTGCTGTTTTCCATTTAAGTTATCAGTTGCCATCCCGGCCCAGTGACCGGACAATCAGCGACAGCAATTCCGCGATCCCTGTTCCGGTCATTGCGGAAATCGTCTGTACTTTTATATCAGGTGCCGCAGAGCGGAACCGCTCCGCCCCTTCCTCTGCCCCGGGCATATCTAATTTGTTCAGAACCACAATCTGGGGCTTTTCCGAAAGTGTCTCATTATACAGAGCAAGTTCCCTGTTTATCGTTTCATAGCCGGACAAAGGATCATCCGGGTCAACAGCCGCGGCGTCAACCAGATGAAGCAGAATGCCGCTCCGTTCAATATGCCGCAGAAATCTCATACCCAGTCCCGCGCCCGAAGCCGCGCCTTTGATCAGACCCGGTATATCAGCCATCACAAAAGGTTCTCCCCACCCGGTTTTAACCACGCCGAGGGTGGGGTTCAGGGTTGTAAAAGGATAATCCGCGACTTTGGGCTTTGCGGAAGAGACCGCGCTGATCAGCGTGGATTTGCCGGCATTGGGAAGCCCGATAATACCCACATCTGCAAGCAGTTTCAGTTCCAGTCCGAGTGTCAGAATATCACCCGGTTCCCCGGGCTGGGCAAAGCGCGGGGTACGGTTTACGGATGTCGCAAACCGTTTATTTCCCTGTCCGCCCCTGCCGCCTTTTGCAACCGGATATGTATCTCCGGACTCCCTGAGGTCTTTTAAAATTTCACCGGTATCGGCATTTCTGACTAATGTGCCGGGCGGAACCTCGATGATAAGATCATCGCCCCCTCTCCCGGTTTTCTGCTGCCCGAGTCCGCCCCTGCCGTTTCCGGCTTTGAAGTCCCGCCTGAACTGAAAATGCTGAAGAGTCCGTTTACGCGACGTTGCCGTCAAAATAACATCCCCGCCTTTGCCGCCGTCTCCGCCATCCGGACCGCCCTTGGGGATATAGCGTTCGCGTCTGAAACTGACGCAGCCTTTTCCGCCGTTTCCGGCCCGGACAGTAATTGTTGCTTCGTCAATGAATTTCACGCGGCGTAAACGCTTGCTTTTTTGCGGGAACGCCCCTGCCGTTCATAGACCACGATGCCGTCAATTTTTGCAAACAGGGTGAAATCTTTGCCCAATCCCACATTTTCTCCCGGATGTATCCGCGTCCCGAGCTGGCGTACCAATATATTGCCTGCTCTCACCTTCTGACCACTGTAGCGTTTTACCCCGCGGCGCTGGCCGTCACTGTCCCGGCCGTTTCTCGAACTGCCGCCTGCTTTTTTATGTGCCATTATATCCTCTCCTTTCGCAGGGGCATGTCGGCGACATGCCCTGACCGAGGCATTTGCCCCGGATATTATTATTCTTTCTGCCTGAGTTCCGAATTTTCCGGCTCACCGATTCCGTCTATCGTCACCGCGGAATACTGCTGACGATGCCCTTGTTTCCGACGGTATCTTTTCCGCCGTTTATATTTGAACACAAGGATTTTTTTGGCTTTTCCCTGTTCTGTGATATGACCTCGGACCGTCAGCCCTTCAAGCAGCGGCTGACCGATTCTGACAGTTTCGCCGTCCGAAAACATAAGGACTTTGTCAAAAAAAACCGGGGAACCGATTTCCCCCGGCAGTTTTTCAACCCTGAAGGTTTCACCTTTTTCCACTCTGTATTGTTTTCCGCCCGTCTGAACCACAGCGTACATATTTTTTCTGTACCTCCTTGATTTCAAAGTGAACTTTTCTGTTAAAAATGAGGAATATTAGGCTATTTGGATTTTTTGTCAAGAAAAATCGGAAACTCTTTAATTGATTTCTCCGTAAAGGTAATATAAGGTCAATTTTTATACAGGCTTT
>DYRK01000111.1:6003-9861 GCA_020718785.1 Desulfatirhabdium butyrativorans
CAGAAAATTCTCAGCCGTCAGGTCATTGATGAAAAAAACCCCGGTACAATCCTTTATGATTTTGAGGTGTTTCTGAATTTTGCCGCTTCCGGGGAATGCGATGTGACACTGAAAACCGACTTTCTGACCATGAAGTCCCTGAGCATTCTCAATGAAAGTCTGGCACTGCCCCTTAAAAGCGATCTGAAACGCCCGACACAGAAATCTTTTCCTCATATTGACGGGCTGTATCTGCTGGCACGGGCAACCGGAATGGTTTATATTTTTCTCGTTCCCAAGCCCCGGCTTGGGAACGAGAAAAAAATTATGGTTCTCAACGAAAGCGTCCGCAAATCATGGCAGGAACTGAATCCCGCGGAGCAGTATTTTACCCTGCTGGAAACCTTGCTGCTTAAAGCGGACCCGGAAATCATCGGGGAACACGCGCGTCTTCTGGATTCTCCTATACGGAACTGGGCGCGCTTTTTCCATGAAATACCGGACCGCGGATTCAGGATCGGATTCAAGATCGGGCAGCGTCAGAAAGATCATATTGCTTACGGTCCCGGATTCTATTTCATAGCATTGCTGGAACTGTTCGGATTCATAGCGGTTACACACGGAATCCCGAAAAAAGGAAAAGGATGGTGTGTCAACTGCGTGAACCGGACGCGTTTCGGGGACGCAATGCTGGAACTGCTTTCGGATTTTCTGATACGTTCCGAAGAGTTATGGCTTGATATTGAAAATGAGGAGTCTGATACGGAAAACAGCCTGGGCGAATTGCAGCCTTTGGTTCAGCCGTTTTTTCCGAAATGGCAGAAAAATCTGGAACTCCCTGTGCATGAATTTCAGGAAGGGATGTATGTGTTCAGAATTTCGTTGCGAAGCTGGGGCTTCGCAACGAGATCATGGCGGCGGATTGCCATTCCCTCTGACCTGACGCTTGATCTTATGAGCGAGGAAATTCTGGATGCCTTTGATTTTGACAGCGATCATCTTTACAGCTTTATTTTCAGGAACCGGCTCGGGGTTCTGATGGAAGTCAATCATCCTTACATGGATGACAATCCCCCATGCGCGGATGAATTTCTTGTGGGAGATTTGCCGATCCAGCCCGGGGAGAGTATGGTTTTTCTCTATGATTTCGGCGATCATTGGGAATTCAATGTGAATCTGGAAAAAATTGACTTCCTGAAATCCGGGAAAAAACGGCCCATGCTCCTTGAATCTGTCGGCAAGGCACCGCAGCAGTATGAATATTCGGATGAGGAAGAGTGAGAAGTGAAAAGTGAAAAATCGGATAATAATTTTCAATTTTTATCTCAGGGAGGTAAGAAATGAATATTGTGATAGGCTACGACGGAACCAATGAATCCAGGAACGCTTTGAATCTGGCTAAATTTCATGCAAAAGCTTTTAATGCAAAAGCCTTTATTGTTGCTTCGCTGATGGGGGGAAAGGAAACCCTTCCTTCGGATATTGAAACCTTTGAACATGATCTGGAATATGCACAGAAATTTTTTGAAGCCGAGAGCATTCCCTGCGAAAAGCATCTGCTGATCCGCGGCATGAGTCCGGGGGAAGATTTGGTTCAGTTTGCCGAAGATAACCGGGCAGATGAAATTATTATCGGCGTCAGAAGGAGATCGAAGGTAGGAAAACTCCTGTTCGGTTCCACTGCCCAGTATGTTATTCTCAACTCGCTGTGTCCGGTTGTCACAGTCAGATGAAAGAAGTGAGGAGTGAGGAGTGAGAAGTAAAAAAATATTTCTCAATTCTCACTTCTCAATTCTCAGAGGATGCAAACAGCATGAAGCAGATTCTGGAATGCGTACCGAATTTCAGCGAGGGGAGAGATTCGGATAAAATTGAGAAAATCGTGAATCCGTTCAGAGGAAAACACGGAGTCAAACTTTTAGATTATCAGAGAGATGAAGATCACAACCGGCTGGTTGTAACGATAGCAGGCGAACCGGACGCGGTGAAAAAAGCCGTGATCGAAGCTGTAGGTGCAGCCCTTGAATGTATTGATATGAGAACACATGAGGGTCAGCATCCGAGAATGGGAGCGGCTGATGTGATTCCTTTGATTCCGCTTAAAAATATCACTATGGCGGAAACAGCAGCAATTTCAAGACTGCTTGGAAAAGAAATCGCCGAACTCTATCATCTGCCTGTGTTTTTATATGAAAAATCTGCGTCCGCGGGGCATAGGGAAAATCTGGCAGCCATACGGAAAGGGCAGTTCGAGAGCATGTCTGAAAAGATGAAACAGCCTGAGTGGAAACCGGATTTCGGACCTGATGACATCCATCCCACCGCGGGCGTGACCGCGGTAGGTGCGAGAATGCCGCTGATAGCATATAATGTAAACTTAGGCACAGATAAACTGAAAATCGCCGAAGACATCGCTGAAAAAGTGAGACATATCAGCGGCGGACTGAGATATTGCAAGGCTATTGCCATTCAGTTGAAAGACAAAGGCATGGTTCAGGTATCCATGAATATGACGGATTTCACCCGGACTTCGCTGTACCGGGTATTCGAACTGATCCGAATCGAAGCCAAACGATACGGCGTCAGTGTTAAAGGCAGCGAAATCGTGGGGGTAGTGCCGATGCAGGCTTTGACAGATACCGCTGCCTATTATCTGGGGTTGGAGAATTTTTCCGCGGATCAGGTGCTTGAAGTGCGGCTCATGGAGTAATCCGGATTTCGGGAGATTCTGTATATGAACGGAAACATAATCATAAAAAACGCGGCTCAGGTAGTGACATGCAGCGGATTCAAGGCAAAGCAGGGAAAAGAAATGTCTGATCTTCATGTCATTGAAAACGGAGCAGTCATTATCAAAAACGGGCTGATCAAAGCAGTCGGAAAAAGCGATGAAGTGCTTGCCGGTTTTGATGAAAGCGGCTTTGATGCAGTAAATGCCGGCGGCAAAGCAGTTATGCCCGGATTTGTGGATTCTCATACCCATTTTGTGTTCGGCGGATACAGAGCAGAAGAATTCTCGCGGCGTCTGCGCGGGGAGAGCTATATGGATATTATGAAGCAGGGAGGCGGTATTTCCGGCACTGTCACAGCCACCCGGAACGCATCCAAAGCGGATTTGATTGCAGGCGGATTGAAACGGCTCGATTCCATGCTGTCTTTCGGCATTACTACCGTTGAAGGAAAGAGCGGCTACGGATTAGACCGCAATACAGAGATCAAACAATTGGAAGTCATGAAGGAACTCGATCAGATTCATCCTATAGATATTGTCAGCACATTTCTGGGCGCACATGCGGTTTCAGTCGAGTACAAAGGCAGAGAAGATGATTTTATTGACTACATGGCAAACCTTGTCATGCCTGAAGTAATCGAGCGGAATCTCGCTGAATTCTGCGATATTTTCTGTGAGAATAATGTGTTTTCCGTGGAACAGTCCCGGCGGCTTCTGACACAAGCCAAAAAACTCGGACTGAAAGTAAAACTTCATGCCGATGAAATCGTGCAGACAGGCGGTGCGGAATTGGCTGCGGAACTCGGCGCGGTCTCGGCAGATCATCTCCTCAGAGCTTCTGATAAAGGTATTCAGGGCTTGTCCCGGTCAGGCGTAGTAGCGACGCTGCTCCCCGGCACTGCGTTCAGCTTAAAAGAGCCATATCCCCGAGCGCGGGATATGATTGCTCATAACTGTGCGGTCGCTTTGGCAACGGATCTGAATCCGGGCAGTTGTTTTACCGAATCCATCCCGCTGATTTTTGCTCTTGCTGTCCTGAATATGAATATGACTGCCGAAGAAGCGGTCACGGCACTGACCATCAATGCCGCGGCAGCCCTTGACCGGGCAGAAACCGTGGGAAGTATTGATGCCGGCAAAAAAGGAGA
>DYRK01000111.1:9961-13230 GCA_020718785.1 Desulfatirhabdium butyrativorans
GACAGGCAAAAGCAGGGCGATTAATCGTGACCCGGAAGAGTTGCTGTCTGCCGGATATGGGTTTGCAGTCTGACACCGGATTTACCGTCCGTTGATATGCTGACAGCCCCGTGTATATCGGTGCGAAACACTTTATATCCCAATTCCTCATATCGGTTCATAACCTCCTGATGCGGAAAATGAAATCGGTTATTCCATCCCAGCGATATGATAATATATTCAGGACTGACAGCTCTCAGAAATTCCTCGGTACTGGATGTTTTGCTGCCGTGATGCGGTGCAATCAGTACCGTGCTTTTCAATTTGTCTCCTGCCATTAAGACAAGCTCTTTTTCTGCCGGGGCTTCGATATCTCCGGGAAAGAGAAAGGATATGTTCCCGAATGTCACTTTCAGCACCAGCGAGTTATTATTGGTTTTGTTCCGCCAATGATCTTTTTCTTTTCTTTGGAAGAAATCCGGGGGCGGATATAGTATTTCTAATTTGACGCCCTTATTTTCGTGTCCGCCGAATATCTCTTCAAACTCAGGCTGGCTGATACTTTTTTTCTTAATAATATCCATAAATTCAGAATAACCAGGCTCAACTGATTCATCATAAGTTGCCCAGACTTCCTTTACGTTGAAATGTTCGGCAATATACAGCAGTCCGTTCAGATGATCGCTGTCAGGATGGGAAAGCACAATCGTATCAATGGTTTTGATTCTTTTGTACAGTAGAAACGGAGTAAGGATTCTTTCGCCCACATCGAAACTTGAATTGTCCGAAGAACCGCCGCCGTCTGCAAGGAGACAATCGCCGCCCGGAAATTCTATGAGCGAAGAAGTCCCCTGTCCCACATCAATCACCGTAACTCTCAGGTCTTCATGCCAGAATCGCTTATTCAGCCAGTAACAGACATCCGCTGCAAAAGCAATACATATAACTGCGGCTACGGCTATTGCCCGTTTCCGTCTGAATATGTCTTTCTTATCGGATACTTCGGGAGGAATTGTTTTTATTTGCAGGACTGCCCATGTCAATATATAAAATCCTGATATTTCAAGATAATCGGGTGTAACGACTTCAATAGTGTTCCGCAGGGCAAATGCGCTGACATTAATACAGATTGAGGCTGCCTGAATGCTGAAGGGATAAAGGATCACGGAAAGCAGACCCGCGGGCAGGACAACAAAGCCGATAACCGGAATGAAAATAAAATTTGCAAAAAGTCCTGCTAAGGAAACCTGATTGTAGTAATACATGGTGATCGGCAATGTGCCGATGATAGTGGAAAGCGTTACCGCAAAAATGTCTCTCCGTTTTATTTGAGACGTTGCGTATGACATTGAAAAAACACCTGAAAACGATAATTGAAATGAGACCGAGAAAAGGGAAGGCGGATGAATGAGGAGAATCAGAAGTGCTGCAATCGCCAGCATATTCATAGGTTCGTCATCTGTTTCAAATACAGTCGCTGCCAGCAGAAATGCAAACATAATAACTGATCGCTGCGTAGCATCGGATTTATCAATTCCCGCGATCAGACCATAAGCAATAACCGGAAACAAAGCCAATACCGCCGCTCCTTTTTTGACCCATACTTTCCAAAGAAGAAATTCGAACCGCGAAAGCAGCCATCTGAAAAAAACGAGTGCAAGCCCTGAAATAATGCCGATATGAAGCCCTGAAACCGAGAGAACATGTGCAATGCCTCCCTGAGCAAAATCTTCCCGGACTGACTGTGAAATTTCCCCTTGCTCCCCTATAATCAACGCTTTCAATACGCCTACGTGATCTCCGGGTCCGGTTTCTTCGATCAGTTCGGAAATGTTGTCACGGAAATCCTCCAATACACTTGTTTCCGAAGTTTTCTTTTCTATATCAATCGGATAGTCTTTATTAACAGAAGCGGTTGCCCATATCTTTTTTAATGCCATATAGTTTTTATAATCGAATCCTCCGGGATTGCCGGATGTCCTGAGGGATTCGATTCTGCTGACAAAAGAAATCCGGTCGCCTGCGGAAAGCCCGTCGGGGATTTTTGATGCAAAGACACGGATATCCCCTGTGACGGGTGTTCGTGCGCTGCCGAGCGTTTCAGCCTTTAGCGTGAATCTGATGCGGTCTTTATATTTTACCGGCTTTTCGTCAGCGATGCCGACAATAAGCCATTTATGCTTATCTGCATAATGAATGACATGATCCGGAGGAAAGACAGGAGAAGTGTAGGGCTGTATAGAGATATATCCGTAGGAGAGAAACAGGAGAAGAAGCGCGGGAAAAACAGGCTTTTCCGTCAGCAGTCCGTGAATAATAAAGATAATACCTGCTGCCATAGCGAAATGTGCTGCTATGCTGTATCCGGAGAAGTAAAAACCGGCTATGATACCGGATATCATCGCCAGCAAAAGGGGAACGAGCGGGCGAGAGAAGTATTTTCTGTCCTGAGCCTGAGCAGGAATTGGTATCCGGCTCCGTTGCGGTTCCATCATAGTATCCCCGAAGCCAAGCTTCCGAAAAAATATGCAAAAAAAATATCTTTCCTTGCCTGCAGGTATGCCGTTGCCTGCGGAAGAAGTTCCGAAACATTATGGCTCATGGGAATTTCTTTAATCATCACATCTCTGTCCGCCCTACAGCAGAAAGTCTCCGTCTTTTTATTGCCGTGGAGATAATTTTTTCAATGCGCCGATCCGATCCCGAATCTCTGCCGCTCTCTCGAATTCAAGCAGTCCGGCAGCTTTCCTCATTTCTTCTTCGAGACGGGCTATCACTTCTGCCGGATTATCCGAATCTCCGTAAGATGCAAGCGATTCCTCCACCGCGGGCAGGGGTTCTTTATGCACAAAGTCAAACACAGAGGCAATCTCTTTTCGGATAGTCTCCGGTGTGATTTTATGTTTTTTATTATAGGCGATCTGAATCTTCCTGCGCCGCAATGTCTCATCAATGGCATTCTGCATGGATTTTGTCACGCTGTCGGCATAGAGAATGACTTTGCCGGCCACATTCCGGGCAGCACGTCCGCAGGTCTGAATCAAAGACCGGGCAGAGCGAAGAAATCCTTCTTTGTCCGCGTCAAGAACTGCTACCAGCGAAACTTCCGGAATATCCAATCCTTCCCTGAGCAGATTGATGCCTACCAGCACATCGGATTTGCCTGTTCTGAGGTCCCGGATAATATCTGTCCGCTCCAATGTCTTAATGTCCGAATGAAGATAGCGCACCTTGATGCCGAGGTCGGAGTAGTAATCGCTGAGGTCTTCAGCCATGCGTTTGGTCAGGGT
>DYRK01000112.1:0-11079 GCA_020718785.1 Desulfatirhabdium butyrativorans
AGCCGGGGCTTCGGGCGCAGATGCGTTCCCAAGCCGGGGCTTGGGAACGAGAAAACCAAGCCGGGGCTTGGGAACGAGAAAACGAAGCCGGGGCTTGGGAACGAGAAAAGAAAACCGGTTCCGCCTGAGTTCTCTTATTCTCTCGTTCCCAAGTTAAGACGGGGAGACAAGTCATGATGGAAAAAAAAAGAAACAGAAAAAAACTCTCAGCCGAAGATACGAGCGTCATTTCCAACAGCAGCATGTCTGAAACGCATAAGCCGGAAAAGCCCTCATATATTGTGGGAATCGGCGCGTCTGCCGGCGGACTTGAGGCATTGCAGACTTTTTTCAATCACATGCCGGCTCAAAGCGGCCTGGCTTTTGTGGTGATTCAGCACCTTTCCCCGGATTACAAAAGTCTGATGGTAGAATTGCTTTCCAAGCATACGCAGATGGAAGTTCTGCGCGCGGAAGATGGAATATCCATCAGGTCCAACTGCGTTTATCTCATTCCTCCCAAAAAAAATATGGCGGTTCACGGCGGCAACCTTTATCTGTCCGACCAGCCCGAGCGACACGGACTTAATCTGCCCATAGACGTTTTTCTCCGTTCCCTTGCCGAAGATCAGGAAGACAGAGCCATCGGCATTATTCTCTCAGGCACAGGCAGCGACGGAACCCGGGGCGTCCGCGCCATCAAAGGAGAGGGCGGCATGGTGATTGTACAGAGTGAGGAAACCGCCAAATTCGACGGAATGCCCAAAAGTGCCATTTCCACCGGGCTGGCAGATTATGTGCTGTCTCCGGACCGGATGCCGGAAGAAATTCTGAAATTCATCAATCATCCCTGCATTGCAGACAAAAAAGAACCCGATGAAGTCATTGTCAAAGAAGAGGACAGTTTCAGCCGTATTCTGAATATGTTACGAAAACGTACAGCAGTGGATTTCACCTATTACAAACCTGCAACCGTGGTACGCAGAATCGAGCGCAGGATGGGGATTGTCCAAGTCCGCAGCATAGAAGACTACATTATCTATCTTCATCAGAATTCCAAAGAAATCAATTCGCTGTTCAAAGACCTGCTCATCAGCGTAACCAAATTTTTCAGGGACTCGGAATCTTATGAAGTGCTGAAAGAAACGGTTATTCCCTCTATATTTGAAAATGCCGCAAAGCGGGAAAGCAAAACAATCCGCGTATGGGTTGCCGGATGCGCCACAGGCGAAGAAGCCTACTCTTTGGCAATGCTGCTTCAGGACCATATATATGCGAGCAGACAGGAATTCGAAGTAAAGGTATTTGCCACCGACATTGACAAAAATGCCATCGAACTCGCTGGCATCGGTCTGTATCCCGACAGCATTGCCGCTGATGTGGAAGTAAAATTTTTAAGCAGATATTTCGAGAAAAGAGGCGACGGATATCAGGTCAAACGCTCGCTGCGCGAAACCGTTGTTTTTGCACTCCAAAATGTCATCAAAGACCCGCCGTTTACCAAAATTGATCTGGTTTCATGCAGGAATCTTCTGATCTATTTTCAGCCCGCTTTGCAGAAAAAGGTCTTTTCTATTTTCAATTACTCTCTGCTTCCGGATGGCTATCTATTCCTCGGATCCAGCGAGACCGTGGGCGAAATGACTCATGCCTTTGATCCGGTGGATTCAAGACACAGGATATACCGGCACAGCGGTCAGGGAATACTGCCCATCAAGGATGTGATTGCCATGCCGTTAAGCAAAGATTTTGCAATTGCTGCCACGTACTCGGTATATACAAAGAAAACCGAAGATTTCAGATTCGTAAGACAGGAAAGCTATTATCACACGCTGCTGAACAAAGCGGTGCCGGCACTGTTAGTCATAAACGAAGACTATGAACTGGTACAGACCTTCGGCTCGCCCCGGCAATATCTGAATATTCCGCTGGGAAATGTGAGTCTGGATATTCTGACCATGCTTCCGCGTGAACTTTCTCTGGCATTATCTTCGGCTGTTCAAAGAGTCCGCAAGGAAAAAAAGGCTGTGATTTACGACAGTATCCGCATCAAAGGAGAAGATACGGTCCGGGTGATGCGCGTCAAAGTGGATCAGATCGCCGCGCCCGGAGAACAGAAACCGCTGTTCATCGTGCTGCTGGAAAGCACAGAACAGATATTTATGACTTCCGAACACGGAACAAATGAGGAAAAAACAGCCGCAGATGAACTGATGGAGGAGCGAGTCAAAGTTCTGGAGCAGGAAATACAGTTCACCCGTGAGAATCTTCAGGCAACCATCGAGGAATTGCAGACATCCAATGAGGAATTGCAGGCAACCAATGAGGAATTGCTGGCAGCCAACGAAGAACTCCAGAGTACCAACGAGGAACTTCAATCTGTCAATGAGGAACTGAATACCGTCAATTCCGAATATCAGGCAAAAGTCATCGAACTGTCCAACCTGAACAACGATATGAACAATCTTATGAGAAGTACCGATATCGGGACGATTTTTCTGGATAAATCACTCCGTATCCGCAAATTCACGCCTTCCATAACCCGGCAGATCAATCTGCTCGAACAGGATATCGGACGCCCGTTAAGCGATCTTTCAATTCCCATGTTCGGAGATATGGTCGCGGATGCCGGAAAAGTTGCAGAAACTTCACAGATTGCGGAAAGAATCATTCCCATCGGAAATAACTGGTTTTTACTCAGAATACTGCCTTTTATCAATGAGCAGAATATCTTAGACGGCGTTGTGATCACGCTGGTTGATATCAGCGATCAGAAAAAAGCAGAAAAAGACCTTGAAATTCAGTATGACCTGCTCAGACAGGTGCTTGAAACCGGCCCCGCTGCCCAGATAATGGTCAACAAAGCAGGAGAGATCAATTTTGTGAACAGACAGGCAGAAGACATGCTCGGATTTGCACGGGACAAACTGCTGAATATGCCGATAGATTCTCCTGAACTCAATTTCGCCGACCTTGAGGGACACCCTTTGAACGGGGACCGGAACCCCATGAAAGGGTTTACGGATGCCATACAGAGGCTCAGAGATTATTGGTTCGAAATAGTGCTTCTTCCGAAAAATGAATAGTGAGAGGTGAGAGATGTCGTTGATTGCATGGGGTTTTGCTGCCAGTATGCTTGCCGGACTTGCCACCGGCGTAGGCGCGTTGCCGGCTCTGTTCTTCAAGGATGTTCCGGATAAAATTTTGAATACCATGCTCGGAGGAGCTGCCGGAGTGATGCTTGCAGCGACTTCGTTTTCATTGATCGTTCCGGGTATTGAAAGCGGCAATGAGATATGGTCCGGCGGCGGCGTGTATATTGTGGCATTCGGAATGCTTTCCGGAGCCGTATGCCTTGACCGGATTGACAAATGGCTGCCGCATGAGCATTTTGTCATGGGGCATGAGGGACCGGACAGTGCGTTGAAAAGAATATGGCTCTTTATCATTGCCATCACCATCCATAACTTTCCCGAAGGATTGGCAGTAGGCGTAGGTTTCGGAGCCGGCGATGTCTCATCGGGAATCGGTCTGGCTGTAGGCATCGGGCTTCAGAACATGCCGGAAGGCTTGGCAGTCGCTCTCCCGCTGCTGGGGCTGGGCTACAACCGCTGGAAAGCCGTCGGCATTGCCACGCTGACAGGGTTGGCGGAACCGACAGGCGGACTTCTGGGCGTTGCCGCAGTCACGGTTTTCCGTGCAGTTCTGCCGCTGGGACTTGCCTTTGCCGCAGGAGCCATGCTTTTTGTAATAAGCGATGAAATTATTCCCGAAACTCATTCCAAAGGCAAATCGCGCTCCGCTACCTTCGGAGTCATGATCGGCTTTGTGATTATGATGGCTATGGATAATCTGCTGGGATAAGAGGTGCTGAAATTTCATTTCAGCACTCCGGAGAACAGGAGTATGCTAAAAATTCATTTCAGCACTCCGTAGAACAGCCGGGCTTTTGACTATCAAGAGGTATTGTTACTATTATGAAATCAGAACTTACAGAGAGGATAAGGGTTTACGGAACGATGGTCCGGTTTAGTCATACTATATTTGCCCTGCCCTTTGCACTTTCCGCTGTAGTGCTTGCCTGCCGTGAGCATTCCCTGAGTTTCGGAAATATTTTCTGGATTCTTACGGCTATGGTCGGCGCACGTTCCGCGGCTATGGGCTTTAACCGGATTGCAGATGCTGAAATTGATGCAAAAAATCCGCGTACTTCAAACCGTGAAATTCCGTCCGGCAAACTGTCTTCAAGGTCTGCGATATTGTTTGTCATATCTTTTTCCGCAATTTTTATATTTGCCTCAGCCATGCTGGGAAAAATCTGTTTCTGCCTCTCATTCCCGGTGCTTGCCGTTCTGTTTGCCTATTCCTACACCAAACGCTTTACGTGGCTGTCTCATCTGTATCTCGGATTTGCAATTTCTCTCGCGCCGCTTGGCGCATGGGTGGCAGTGGCGCAAAATTTTTCATGGGCGATTCTTCTGCTTTCACTGGCACTGATGACTTATATCGCAGGATTTGATATTCTCTATGCCTGTCAGGATGCGGAATACGACCGGAAACAAGGGCTGTTTTCCATACCTGCACGGTTCGGCATCAATTATGCGCTTGGGATTGCCAAATTTCTGCATTTATGCTCATTCTGTTTCTTTACGGGAATCTGGGCTGCCTTTGACATGAATCTGATTTATCTGCTCACGGTTCTGATCATCGGATGTCTCTTCATTCTTGAACACCGGCTCGTGAAACCGAATGATCTCAAGCATATCAATCTTGCTTTTTTTCATGTGAACAGCATGATATCTGTGATTCTGTTTATCGGTGTGCTGGCAGATGAGTTGTTCCGGTGAGATCATTGATTTTCAATATGTTATTAAATATGTTGACTTCTTTTCATCAATGAAAATAAAACTTTCATACAAACTGTTCGCGGCATTCTTTCTGACATCTCTGATTATTGTAATCCTGATGATTTTCATGCAATATCAGTCGGACCGTAATTTTATAGAGTATGTGAATCAGGCAGAACTTGAAAAATCAGTTGAATTCAAGGAGAAAATAATCGCCGAATATCAGAAACACCGCGGATGGGATCATCTGAAGAATAACAGGCAGGCATGGCGTGAGCTTTTGCAGCCCGACAAATCGGAAAGACCCTTTCCGGGTCATGAATTTCCGGAATTCAATGATCTTGAAGAAAAAACAGAGTGTCTGCCGCCGGAACATCCGGATGATCCCGACTTTGACGGGCATCCCCCGGACAAAGATAACAGGCCCGGTCCGCGCCCCCCGGATGATCCGCACTTCAGACCCGGACCGCCGGATGTTCCGCCCTTTGGCGGGCATCCTGACCCCGGATCCCTGAGCCTGGACCTTCCTTTCGGCAGACCGGGTCCGCCCGGTCTCCATCCGGACGATCCTTTCGGAGTAAGACCCAGACTTTCGCTTTTTGACGCACAGAAACAGCCGATTATCGGAAACCCTGTGATAAGCGATCAAAATCTGAAGGAAATCACTGTTGACGGCAAGATTGTCGGATGGTTGGGATTAAGAAAAAGAAAGCATCTGTCCTCTTCCACGGAAATCAGATTCCGTGATCGGCAATACCGCCTGTTCTGTCTGGCAGGATCAGGCATATTGATATTGACTGTGCTGGTTTCATTTTTTCTGTCAAGACATCTGCTGATACCGGTCAGAAAATTAGCCGAAGGAGTGAAGGCATTGGCTTCACGTCAGTTCAGAACAAGAATCAGCGTCCGGTCTTCTGATGAACTGGCTGAACTGGCTTCGGATTTCAATACTATGGCTCAGGCAATTGAAAAATATGAGAAAATGCGTCAGCAATGGCTTTCCGATATTTCCCATGAACTCAGAACTCCGCTGGCAATTCTCAGGGGCGAGATCGAAGCAATGCAGGACGGAATTCGTGAGATGAACAGCGAAAGCCTGAATTCGCTGCATTCGGAGACAGTTCATCTCAACCGGCTTGTGGATCATCTTCATCTGCTGTCTGTGGCAGATTCTCGGAATTTTTCCCTGAAAAAAAATCTCCTGAATCCGCTGAATATTCTGAGGCAGACTGTCAATATGTTTCAGACCCGGCTGAATCAGCGGAAAATTCAGGTGCGCTTCGATTCGGGAGATGATAAAGATATTATGCTTGAAGGAGATGAGGACTGCCTGAGACAATTGTTCTCCAATCTGCTTGAAAATACAGTCCGTTACACAGAATCGCCGGGATGTCTTAAAATCAGAGGAAGATATTCCGGGACAAGTATGATTCTGGATTTCGAGGATTCAGGACCCGGGGTGCCTGAAGAATCGCTGGATCGTCTGTTTGACCGGCTTTACCGTGTGGACAAATCCCGAAGCCGCGCTCTGGGAGGCACGGGCCTGGGGCTGGCGATCTGCAAAGAAATCGTGGAAAATCACGGAGGAGTGATCCGTGCAGAAAACGCAGCATCAGGGGGATTGAGGATTGAAATCGTTTTTCCTCTGAGACGGGAAACAGGCAATGAGACATCGGGGGTGACAGCATGACTGCCGAAGAAATTCTGATTGTCGAAGATGAAGTCAAAATCGCACACCTGCTCCGCGACTACCTGAAAAAAGAAGGCTATTCCGTAACCTGCATGGAACGAGGCGACACGGTGATTCCGTATCTGAGAAAAAAGCTTCCGGAACTGATTCTGTTAGATATCATGCTGCCCGGAAAAGAAGGCACAGAGGTCTGCCGGGAAATCCGTAAATTTTCCACGGTTCCGATTATTATGCTCACTGCAAAGGCTGATGAAGTGGATCGGATTGTGGGGCTGGAATTAGGTGCAGATGACTATATCTGCAAACCTTTCAGTCCCAGAGAAGTCATGGCAAGGATAAAAGCCGTGCTGAGGCGGATTCGCTCTCCGGCAGAGGAAAAAAAGATAGTTGCCGGTCCCGTCACTTTGGATGAAATCACCCGCCGCGTAACGGTATTGGATCAGGAACTGAAACTGACGCGCAACGAGTTCGGACTGCTCAGAGTCATGATGCTGCATCCGGATCGGGTTTTTTCGCGCAATGAGCTGCTGAATCTGGTACAGGGATATGATTTTGAAGGATATGACCGGACTATTGACACCCATGTCAAAAATCTGCGGAAAAAGATAGCAGACATTATTCCGGATCAGGAAATCATATCAACGGTTTACGGACTCGGATATAAGCTGAATCTGTCTTAAACAGAAGTCGGAATCCGGAGTTTTTACAAAATCTGATTTAAGAAATGCCATATTTTCGCAAAAAGTCAACGATAACTATCTGTAATAATTTCGTTTTTTATATTACATGCGTTGTCTGTCTGAAAATTTCCCAATCTCAGACTCAGTCTGATCCTAACACTGCATTAAGCGGCGGCGGTAGCTGTCCGCTTGAATGACGGGTTATGCGGTTTTGCTCTGTTCTTTTATCGCCATAATGTCATTTTGACTGCTGATTATTTTTTTATATTCCCCAATCCTTGCATGCCTTTCATCATCATAGGAATCAGCCTCATGCGAAACAAGCCTGCATTTATGGCACTGAAAATGGAAATTCCAGAATTTTTGATTTTTTGATTTTTTTTGTTCAATATTCCATTGAGTCCCGCAGGAAGGACACCTGCGGGATGATTCCCCTTTTCTTCTGCCCCAATATCGCATCAGAAAATAGTATGTCGGCACTCCAGATGATTTTTCGATAGCTGAACATATGTTGCGACCTTCATTTGATAGTTCGCTTTCAG
Source organism: Desulfatirhabdium butyrativorans (assembly GCA_020718785.1). GTDB lineage: Bacteria > Desulfobacterota > Desulfobacteria > Desulfobacterales > DYRK01 > DYRK01. The sequence goes on from DYRK01000112.1 coordinate 7,739, forward strand.
GGTCTGCAAGCTGTCTGTATATCGGAATTTCCAATTCTCCGCATCCAAGCCAGATGTTGTCATATTGTCTGTATGTTCTCTCCCAATGATAAAGACTTTCTCTGATTTCGGATGATATCGGCATTATTATCGGGGAGATGGATTTTCCATTATCTCCACGTCGGATTGAAGACTCCCACCTGAATGCAGAAGTAAACAGATATAAAAAAGGACTGTTTTTATAATCAGGCGGCTTTTTAGGAATGTCATCATCAAGCAATATCCATTCAGGCTCATTTCCAAAAAACTGAACAAGTTCATTTAATTTTTTTCTGCCCCAATCAGAATGATATTTTGTTTCAAAGGCTGCCGGGTGCGAAAGAGTTGCATGAGCGTTCAGAACTTTATCAGTCCAAGTAAAAAAAAATTCTCCGCAAAGTTGTCCGTTATGAAATAAAGAACTCAAGTAGTCAGTAATCAAATCTTCATAAAACTTTTTACTTCTATTCAGTTTTTTACCAAATTGAATATTACATAGAAACATCTCTGTTTCATACTCCATTTAATAGGTTCAGCCGTGTGAATCGGCTGCAACTGATGGTTAGAGGCTCCCTGTCTTTTGTGCTGTTGTAATTGCAAAGTTATACAGTCGCCAATGACATGCGACCTTAGTAAAACCGGCATTTCTTAACCATTTGAAATGATTATTAAGAGTCATCGGGTGATCCTTTTCCATGTGTTTTGAGTACCAATTCTCCGGGTCTTCTCCCTGAGACTTCATGAATTCCTTCCACAGAGCATATTGATCACGTCTGACACTTTCATTTTCGTCTATGATTATGTCCCGAGCTATCAGCAGTCCGCCCTCACATAATGAAGTAAACAGCGTCTTGTAAAACTGCTCTCTTTGACTCCATGTGAGATGGTGTAATGTGAGACCGGCAAGAATTATGTCGTATTGATTACCAATCGGGTCAGAGAGAAAGTTGCCTTGCTTCAATTCATATCTTTCGGAATACTTCAATAGTTTCTTTTCAAATGCTTTCAGCATGTTTTCAGTCAAATCGAAGCCGACAACATGTGAATGAGGAAGTTTCTGGAATACTGATTCAGATAAAATTCCATTTCCACATCCTAAGTCGAGAACCCGATAATTCTTATCTTCATTGGGAAGTAGGCTCTTGATGATTTTATGTTGTTCAAGATATTGAGGGACGAGCTTTACCATCAGCTTTTCATAATCATCGGTTTGCTTGGCGAAATGCTCTTTAACCAGTTCTTGATTCATTTTTTTTCTTGCCTCTAACAATTGATTATACGTCAGATGCCGTCTGACTAATGACACTGACACCGTGGATTCTTTTATCATCGGCTTTCCGAATCCCGTTTTCACGGATAACAGTGCAAATCTTTCCGTACATCCTGATTCGGAAATAAGGAAGATAAAAAAAATCCTGGCCTTTTTGTACTGTAGATTGTGACAACTAAATTTCCTTCAAATCACTTGATAAAATAAACAGACTATTTGAGATTTCATTGTGACAATGTAACCCTGAAGCCGATACAGATTCATCGAATTTTATTAGTAATCTTGATTGGTTGTATTTTGATTTAATAATTGTCCCGGTTTTGCCAATTAATAGCCAATAGTTCTCTGACGGATCGCAATCTTCAGGTGTAGATACTTCATTGTTGAAAGTTTTTAGTATAACTTTTGAATCTATATCCATGACAGTCCTTTAAAACCTGACAAGTGATTATACGTCAGATGCCGTCTGAGTCATGACACTGACACCGTGGATTTTTTTTATCATCAGCTTCCGAACCCGTTTTCACGGATCATCCCAGAACAGGCAAAAAATGCCTGTTCTACCGTTTGCAAATCTTTCCGTACATCCTGATTCGGAAAGGTAAGATAAAAATCCGCCTGAATCATACATTCTTTATACCGTAATAATAGCCCCGTCCCCTGGAATGACGGGTTATGCGGTACTAAGACATAACTATTTGATTTGACATTATTTTTTATATTCACATTGCTTTCCATAGAATATGAAATTCACAGAAACTGTCTCCCCGTTTCAAACATCTGGTTTGTTCAATTTTTCCTTTTGCAACTCCGGCAAGTTTCATAATCCCCATATAAACACCTTCTAATGTTTTGCAATCCTGTTCCGGCATTTTTGTCTGAATTATTACATATCCCGGTTCTTTTCTTATAAATTTTCTGGGCTTTATACCGGGTCCCTGAAAAGCATTTATGTAAGTTTCAACTTCGAACTCAAGATAGTCAATCGGAGTTTTCAACCCGGCAGGAAACCCATCTAATTTTTTGACTGTGGGATAAATTTGTTTTCCGAATGTGATCATTGCATTTTCTTTTGACGCGGAAGATTCCACATAAGCTCTGATAAAATTATTATAGTGTCTGACATCATACCAGCCGTCCGGCTCCAATTCATTCCAGTGTTTTCCCGTTTCCATGAACAGTTGCCTGTCAGCTTTTTTAAGAGCGTCTTTGTAAATAACCATCAAGGACGCCACCAAAGTGATAAATTTGCCTCTTACTTTTATCATAACAGCATTCCTCCTCAGCCGCTTGTCAACTCTCAGAAATTATGGAGTTTACGCCATGTTTTAGGACTTACATAACTGTCCCCCAGGCTCCATAAGCCCTTGCGGGAATTTCTGGCATTCGTCTCCGCCTGCCGATAGGCTTGGGCGTCAAGTGCCTCCGGCAATTTTCCATGATACACTTCGGCAAGACCGGATTCGAGCAGTTCGAGGCTGATATTCCTTCCGCTGACAAAGACTTCTGCCAACTGCCGGTTATATTGATCCGTACCGTATCCTTTGATCCGAACCGTCTTGTTAAGCAAAGCTTTTTCAAGATATTCTTTGGATTTACGGCTGTAGGGCTGGGCAGGGATTTGTGCTTTGGCTGTTTCCGGAGCGTCAATCCCCGCAAGTCTCACTCTGATTTTATTTGCGGAACTTGCGGCTTCGAATGTGTCTCCGTCAAAAACCTTTGTCACTTTGAATTCTTCGTCGGAAAGATTCTGTGAGAAAACCGCGCCGAAAAAGAACAGGAGCGGCAGAATCAATATGCTGACTGCCAACATAACTTGTACTTTTGAAATTTGATTTTTCATTGCAGACCATAGAATTCATTGCCATGTCAGGTTATTCATTTCTGCACCCGGTTTCCCGCACCCGAATATATCACCTCATTTTTTCCGATCATGCCCAGTTCCAGTCTTGCCACATTTTCTATAAAAACGGGGTCGGTATTCAGACGTCCGATGCTGCGGTACAATGAAAGGTTTTCCTGCATCAGAGCTTCGTTCTGGGCGATCAGCGCG
>DYRK01000112.1:11179-13210 GCA_020718785.1 Desulfatirhabdium butyrativorans
GCGGTACAATGAAAGGTTTTCCTGCATCAGAGCTTCGTTCTGGGCGATCAGCGCGTCTCTGCTCTTTTTCAGCATATTGAGATCGGCAAGCCCCTTGTCGCCGAAAATAATCAGAAGGAACAGAAAAAACATAGCTGACAGGGAAAGCGATATGATTATATTCTGTTTTACTGTGATCAACTTTTCTTTTCTCCTCTTGCAAAGGATACAATTTCTTCAAGTTCTCTGCTTTTCATCAGATAAGAAAAAACACCGTACAGGATAAAACCGGCAGCGATACTGATGACAAGCCCTGAAAACAGAAGGGTCAGAGACTTGTTGCCCTCGGGGATAATCAGCGAGGCTGTCAGTCTCACACCGATTGCCATCATTACAGAACATACAATGGATTTGCAGGCCGGCTCCAGAATATTTTTCCATTCCAGTCCGCCGATTTTCGGCTTCAGCCCTCGGACTAAAAGCCCCAGATTCAGCATTGATGCAAGCGATGTCGCCAATGCAAGTCCCCCGTGTCTGAGCGGGCCCATGAGCAGAATACTTAACAGCACATTGGCGATAATGCTTATGACTGCGGTCCGCATGGGAGTTTTCGTATCCTGAAGCGCATAGAAAGTCGAGACCAGGATACGCACCGCGGAAAATGCCCAGAGTCCCACACTGTAATACAGCAGCGCGTCCGCGGTCATTCGGATGCTTTCTTTGTCAAATGCGCCTCTTCCGAACAACAGCGCAACAATGGGTTCTCTTAAAACAATCAGCCCTGCCATGGCAGGAATCGTAATAAAAAAAACCAGATTCATGCTGTATGCAAAGGTATCACCCAAAGCCTCGAAATCTTTTGCCGCTGCCTGTTTGGACAGACTCGGCAGAACCGCGGTCGCGGCGGCAATGGCAAAAATACCCAGCGGAAATTCCACCAGCCGGTCCGCATAATAAAGATAAGACACACTCCCCTCGGGCAAAAGAGATGCCAGCAGGGTTCCTATCACGATATTGATCTGATATACAGTGGCGCCGAGTACCGCAGGACCCATCAATATGCCGATCCGTTTCAATCCGGGATGACCAAGCATATCGGAAATCCGCGATGACATTGTGTGAATCGGGTTTGAAACCCGCTTTACGGAATGGGGTACCGGTTCGCGGAAACGGAAACCTTTTTTTATCATAAACGGTATCTGAAGGAGCAGTTGCAGAATGCCGCCGATCAGAACTCCCAGGGCAAGCCCTGTTACCGGTTCCGCCATGTAAGGCGAAATGCAGAATACCGAAAAAATCATCGCAAGGTTCAAAAACACCGGGGCAAGCGCCGGCGCTGCAAAATGTCCGAGCGCGTTCAGAATTCCCATGAACAGCGAGGCTATGCAGATAAAAAACACATAAGGAAACATGATGCGCGTCAGCAGTACCGTCAGCGAAAGTTTTTCAGGCGTGTCGGCAAATCCGGGCGCGATTATCCGGACAATGATCGGCGAAAATATGATTCCCAGCAGGCTGATTGCGATCAGAATAAGGGACAGCACGGTTAAGGCGCAGCGTCCCAGACGGAATGCCTCCTCTTTTCCCTGAGTTTCGATATATTCGGTAAACACCGGAATAAAGGATATGCTCAAAGAGCCTTCTGCAAAAAGCCGGCGTAGCAGGTTCGGAATCCTGAATGCCACAAAAAAGGCATCCGAACTGATTCCTGCCCCGAAAAACCATGCAACTGCCATGTCTCTTATAAAACCGAAAACACGGCTCAGAAATGTCGCGGCTCCGACCACCCCTGCCGCCCTTGTCACGCGGGAATTTTCAGACATTATGGAATCCGACCTGACCTTTCCCCGCGTTTTTTATGGGGGAAAGCTTTTAAAATATTATTATATCAAAAGGTTAAAAACATATCTGAAAAATGGATTGCAAAATCATAAAAATTTGTTAATATCAGTGGTAAAATGATTTTGCAAATCGTTCTGCATCCGTAAAATGAAAACGACTTTTCTCGTTCCCAAGCCCCTGCTTGGGAACGCACTTGCCGGGGAAGCCCCG
>DYRK01000734.1 GCA_020718785.1 Desulfatirhabdium butyrativorans
GCGGCAGTTTCTCGTTCCCAAGCCCCAGCGGCAGTTTCTCGTTCCCAAGCCCCAGCTTGGGAACGTTCTTGTCGGGGAAGCCCCAGCTTCCCGTGAGGGCGCAAAAAATAAAGACGATGAATACCAATTTTATTTTCATCATATTTTTAATCAAAGAGAAGTTGCTGACTGATGTTACGCGCCCGGACATAAATCAGGCGTCCCGCTGCGTAACATCAGATAATCAGCAGATCGGATGCTTACCCGTAATGCTCGTCCGGGATTGACAAATCCCAGACTTTTCCGGCGCCGAAAGATATACTGTCCACCGGCATAATCTGCGCTTCCGAACTGCCGTAAAACGGTTTTGCAAACCGTTTCTCCGCAAAAACGATTTGCAAAATCGTTTTACAAAAGCTCAGATTATGACGGTGTTAAGAATAAAAATGACCGTCAATCCGCCGCGAGCGGCCGGGGGGCATTTTCGATCTGCTGATAATAATTTTTCCGTATATCTCCGACCGGTAACGCAGTGAAATTCAATTGCCGGAAGTCCGTAGGAAAGTATGTCAGAAACCTGTTTTTGTGTCAAACATAAAAAATTTATGATTGCCTGATCCGTATTTATCAGATAAAAAGATTATCTTGTATTTTTCAAATCGTAAGCAATAAGGAGTTCTTATCTATGAAGGTTCTTATTACGGGGGGCGCGGGATTTATCGGTTCCCATCTTGCGGAAGCCTGTCTGAAAAAAGGGGATGAAGTTTATATTATTGATGATTTTTCCACCGGCTCCCCGGACAATATCCGTTTCTTCCAGGAGGATGAGCGGTTCAGAGACAGGTTTTTTGTGACCGAAGATACCATTTTGAATCAGGATACCCTGCTTGAACTTACCGGTATCTGCGATGTCGTGTTTCATCTCGCGGCTGCGGTCGGGGTACGTTATATTCTGGAAAACCCCCTGGACGCGATCCGGATCAATATTCAGGGAACAGAAAAAGTCCTTGAGATGTGTTCGAAATTCAAGAAAAAAGTCCTGATAGCATCTTCTTCGGAGGTTTACGGGAAACATCTGCACGCGCCGCTGATCGAGACAGACAATATAATCTACGGTCCCTCCAGCAAATTCAGATGGAGCTACGCTGCCTCAAAGTTAATGGATGAATTCACCGCGCTGGCATATTACAGGACCAAGGGTCTGAAAGTGATTATTGCCCGGCTGTTCAACACTATCGGTCCCCGGCAGACCGGGGCTTACGGCATGGTGGTTCCCAGACTTGCGGAACAGGCATTGAAAAACGAAGACCTGACCGTTTACGGTGACGGCACACAGACCCGGACGTTTACCGATGTTTCGGATGTGGTCAGGGCATTGATCGCTCTGACAGAAAGCGAAGCCGCGGTCGGAGAGGTCTTCAATGTGGGCGGAACTCAGGAAATCACCATATCAGAACTTGCGGAAAAAATCATAAAGGCAACAGGCTCATCGTCTTCTGTAAAGCTTATTCCATATAACGAAGCTTATGAAAAAGATTTCGAGGATATGCAGCGCAGAGTCCCCGGCATTGAAAAGATCAGACAGACCGTGGGATTCGAACCGGAAACCGATCTGGACAGCATTTTGCGGCGTGTGATTGATTTTATGGCGGAAAAGATGGATTGCGTGAGAATTGAGAAGTGAGAAATGAGAAATGATGGGAAATTATGAGCAGAGAGACCATTCTTGCGGCGGATGACGAAGAAGATATCCTTTAAGTGAGAATTGAGAAGTGAGAAATGAGAAATGATGGGAAATTATGAGCAGAGAGACCATTCTTGCGGCGGATGACGAAGAAGATATCCTTTAAATGAGAATTGAGAAGTGAGAAATGATGGGAAATTATGAGCAGAGAGACCATTCTTGCGGTGGATGACGAAGAAGATATCCTTGAACTGCTGAGATACAATCTGGCATCGGAAGGATATCAGGTGATCTGCGCGGGTTCAGGCGAGGAAGCCCTCAAATATGCACGTACAGAGCCTGTTGTGCTGATTCTGCTTGATATCATGCTGCCCGGAATCGGCGGACTGGAAGTGACAAAGCTTCTGAAAAACAATCCCGAAACACGGCATATCCCTGTGGTCATGCTAACGGCAAAAGGCGATGAGGCAGATATTGTCGCAGGTCTGGAACAGGGCGCGGATGATTATATTACCAAGCCTTTCAGCCCCAAAGTTCTTGCAGCAAGAATAAAAACAGTAATCCGAAGACAGTCCAAAGATACGGCTGATAATGAAAATATCATTAAAATTCATGAACTTGCCATTCATCCTGGACAGCGTGCCGTATTTATCGGCCAAGAGCCTGCGGACCTCACATTCACTGAATTTCAGGTGCTTTATTTCCTTGCCGCGCATCCCGGCTGGGTATTTACACGATTTCAGATTGTGGACGCGGTCAGGGGCGACAATTATCCGGTAACAGACCGCAGCGTGGATGTCCAGATTGCAGGATTGCGTAAAAAACTCGGCTCCTGCGGCAAATACATAGAAACAGTCCGCGGGGTCGGATACCGGTTCAAAGCGTAAGCAGTAACAGGTAACAGGTAACAGGTTGCAGGTAACCTGTTACCTGCAACCTGTTATACTGCCCCTCGGCATAATCTGCGCTTTTAAAATCCGCCGTAAAACGGTTTTGCAAACCGTTTCTCCGCAAAAACGGTTTGCAAAACCGTTTTACAGAAGCGCAATTTATGACGGTGGCAAGAATACCTGCAACCTGCAACCTGAAACCTGCAACTTTCCATTGACATTTTATCTTTATTTATTTTATAATTTATCCGAT
>DYRK01000113.1:0-5799 GCA_020718785.1 Desulfatirhabdium butyrativorans
AAAGTCGGTTGACATACGCCAATTTTTCAAGTAAACTGATGGCTTTCTGAAAATACACAGGAATCTTCTATCAGATTGTTATCAAGTATGTCAACCCTGTTGCATCTGTCTGCATACAGAGATACACCGCGAACAGCCGAACATCAGAATGAAAACACATATCCTAGTCGTTGACGACGATACGCAACTATGCAATTCGATACAAGATTTTCTTGAGATGTCCGACGACTGCAAGGTTTCCCTGGCTTTCAGCGCGGAAGAAGCCATCCGAAAATTAAAAGCATCGGACGTTCAGGTGGTCATCACGGATATCATACTGCCTGTCATGAACGGACTCGAACTCACTGAACAGATAAAAAAAAACTATGAGGCGGATGTTATTGTCATGACAGGATACAGCCATGATTATTTTTACGAACAGGTAATTTACAAAGGCGCAAGCGATTTTGTATTCAAACCGATCCGGATGGAAGAGCTGCTGGTCAGGCTGAAGAAAGTGTTAAGAGATCAGGAACTGGCAAAAGAAAGCAGCCGGATGCTGAAACAACTGGAAGCCATGACCATCACGGATGACCTTACAAAACTTTATAATTCAAGACATTTTTATCATCAGCTTAAAACAGAAACCGAGCGGGCAGTCCGGTATAAACGGCCCATATCCCTTCTGTTCATGGACATTGATTCCTTTAAACATTACAATGACACTTACGGACATCCCGAAGGAAACAACATCCTTGTCAAAGTGGGGAACGCGGTCAGATCCGGTGTCAGAAAAACAGATTCGGTATTCAGATACGGCGGCGATGAATTCACGGTTATTCTGCCGGAAACAGACGCAAAAAAATCCGAACACGCGGCACGGCGGATCGTGAAAGCAATCGCCTCTGCCGCTTTTTCTTCGTCAACCGGAAAAAAAATTGCTGTCACGGTCAGCATCGGCATCACCGAATATTCTCCCGACGAAGAGCTGTCTTCGTTTATCAGACGGGCTGACCGGGCAATGTTTTCTTCAAAAAAGAAAGGACGTAACCGTATCACATCACTGTATGCCTAGCCCGAACCCTCCTGCTCTGCATAAAAAAGCACCGGGTTTCAAACCCGCTTTACATAAAGAAACACCGGACGTCTCTGTTCTGCTGCATCCGACTCCGGATCAGATCCGGCAGATTGCCGCGCTGTATTATGCCCAGGGATGGTTCACGGATAATGAAATGCTTATGCCCGATCTTATTCCGAAAATCGTAGCCGGAAGCCACTGCTTTATGATTGCGGCAACAGAAAGCGAAATTGTCGGCATGGGACGGAGCATCAGTGACCGTGTCAGCGATGCTTATATTCAGGACGTGACCGTAAATGCCGCGTACCGCGGCATGGGAATCGGCTCGGAAATTATCCGGGCCCTGATCCGACGCCTTCACGCGGACGGTATCCGATGGATCGGTCTGATTGCAGAACATGGTTCATCGGAATTTTATACGCAGCTCGGGTTTGAGGAAATGTCCGGAGCCTTGCCCATGTTGAAGAAGTGAGAAATGAAAAAAGAGAAATTATGAAAATGAAAGCATTGACGCCTTCGGATTATCCGCTGTTGAAGCGGTTTTTCGAGGCTCAGAAATATCCGCTGTGTGTGTATTCGCTGTCTTCACTTCTTGTCTGGAGCAGCAGGATATATCAGCCCTGCGGCATTGTCATCGCGGATAAAACCCTTGTTGCAGGGGTCGAGTTTGTTGCCAGCCATGCGGACAGGCGTCATCTTATTCTTCCTCTGTCCCCGCACAAAGAACATACTCCGGAAGAACTGCTTGATATTGCAGTAAAACTCGGATTCAATACCTATTGGTTCGTTCCGGAAATTTATATAGAACGCTTTGGAAAAGACCGGATAGACGCTCTGTTTCAGACAGAAGAACAGCCGGAATTCGAAGATTATGTTTACCTCCGGGAAGATTTGGCTGAACTGAAAGGAAACCGCTATTCCAAAAAAAAGAATCTGATAAGCCAGTTCAACCGGGAGTACGGGAGCCGGGTGCAGACGGAACCCCTTACAGCCTCTGCTGCATCGGACTGCCTTGATTTTCTGGAAAAATGGTGTAAAGTGCGAGACTGTGACAAAGAAGAGAGCGGCGACCTTTCCTGTGAAAAGCGGGCGGCGGTCAACGCACTCGAACATATTGACAATATCGGAATGACAGGCATCCTTGTGAGGATTGACGGCACAGTCAGCGCATTCGGCATTACCTCGCGTCTGACTTCGGACACAGGCGTGCTTCATTTTGAAAAAGCCTTTGCCCATATCAAAGGGCTGTATCAGTTCCTGGATAATCTCTGTGCAAAGCAGCTTCTGGCAGACGTGAAATATATCAACAAAGAAAGCGACATGAACGAACCCGGGCTTGCCAAAACAAAAAAATCCTATCATCCTGTTATGATGATCAAATCGTACAAACTGACCGTCAGGTGAGGGATGAGAGGTCAGGTGAGAGGTTAGGGGTCAGAGGTAAGAGTCTTTCACCCCTGACCTCTCACCCCGAACCTCTCACCCGTTTTTATCAGGATATTGTTATGAATCAGAACAAAGTCAGAATCCTTGTGGTGGATGATGATCCTTTTATCACGAAGATGCTTCCGCTCAAACTCTCATCCAGAGGATACAGCGTGGAGACCGCGTCTGACGGCGCGGAAGCCCTTAAAAAATATGTATCCGGGGCAGAGAATATCAAGCTGATTATTTCGGATATGAATATGCCGGTCATGAACGGTCTGGACCTGATGAAAGAAGTCCGCAAATTAGACGCTGATATTCCGATTATCATTCTGACCGTAAACAACGAAATCTCTGTGGCTGTCGAGGCTATGAACTGCGGGGCAAACGGGTATGTGCTGAAAGACGGCAATATTCTGACCACTATTTTCACCTCTGTGGAAAAAGGTCTGGAAGAATATTATCTCAAGAAAAAAAATACTCAGCTTATGGCAGACCTTGCACAGAAAAACAAAGAACTGGAAAAATCGAATCAGGAGCTTGTAAAACTCAACCAGCTTAAAAACAAATTTTTGGGGATAGCAGCCCACGACCTGAGAAATCCTCTGACTTCCATCCGCGGACTGAGCGAGCTTTTGGTCAACGAAACATTCGGATCACTTACGCCGGAGCAGGAGGAATATATCAGGATTATCCATACCGCTTCCAATGATATGCTGATGCTGGTGAATGATCTGCTTGATGTCTCTGTGATCGAAGGCGGAAACCTTGAGCTTAAAATTAAAAAAGGCTCTCTGACAAAAATGCTCGAAGACCGGATCAAGCTCAGCAAGGTGATTGCCGAGAAAAAGGGAATAGTCATTCATAAAGATTTTCCCGAACTGCCTGATATTATGTTCGACTCCAACCGGATTGCACAGGCCTTTGACAATTTTGCAGGCAATGCGATCAAGTTCTCTCCGCTGGGCGCGAATATTTACGTTACAGCGAAGCAGGAGGGAGACAAAATCAGAGTCAGTGTCAGAGATGAAGGTCCGGGACTGTCTCTCGAAGATCAGTCCCGGCTGTTCAGCGAATTCCAGAGGCTGAGTCCCCAGCCCACAGACGGAGAAAGAAGTACGGGACTCGGGCTTGCCATTGTGAAAAAGATTATCGAGGCACATCAGGGAACGCTGGAGGTTCACAGCCTTCTCGGATCAGGTTCAGTGTTCAGTTTCAAAATACCGATGGAGACCCGCGGACCGAAAAAATAAAATCAGATCAGAACCCCGCATATCCGACGCGGGGCCGATCTGATTTTGTTTTTTCGGTCCGCCCTGCTAACGGAGGCTAATATGACACAGAAAAACTCGGAATGGACGAGAGTCGAAGGCGCCATGCCGGATAATTGGACCCAGCGGACAGTGCAGAAACGGAAACCGCGGGTGCTTCTGGCAGATGACGAACTGCATATCAGAGCGCTGATGAAGGCGGTGATGGCAAGCATGAAATGCGAAGTTGTCGGAGAAGCAAAAAACGGTCAGGAAGCGCTGGATATGTTCAGACGGGAAAAGCCGGAACTCCTGCTTTTAGACATCAATATGCCCGTGAAAACCGGTGAGGAGGTTTTGAAAGAAATCACCTCGGAATTTCCGGATGCCTTTGTCATTATGCTCACTTCCGTGGCAGATGCCGACAGTGTGGAAACCTGCCTGAATTTCGGGGCTGCGACATATATCCGCAAAGACACTCCGCTTGAAGATATGAAAAAGATTATCAAGGAAACATGGGAAACTTTCAGGAAAGTGAGTCAGGGGTGAGAGGTCAGGGTGCGGGGTCAGAGGAAGGACAGGACTTGTCTTTACCTCTGACCTCAAACCTCTGACCCCGAACCTGCTCCGAAGGAGTCTTGATGGCTGAAAAATATGATCTCCGTAAGATGCTCGAAGAAATCAGAGAAGATGAAGGAGAGACTCATTCCCGGAACCGGGAGTTATCTCAGGATGCAATACAGAAAATGATGCTTGAGAGGCTGAAAAAGAAAAAGGCAGCGACTCAGTAGCAATGCCTGCCTCTCACCATTTACCTCATACCTCTCACCTCATAATAAAAGGCAACGATATGGCAAACAGATCCGATCTCTCAGAAGCTCCGGACAATCCCGAATTTTTCAGACTGTTGCAGGCAAAAGGCACTATCGGGGAACGCGATATCCGGAAGCTTCTTGAAAAATTTCAGGGAAACGCGCTTTCCGCGCTGATCCATCTGGTTCAGGTAGGAAATTTGGATAAAAATGATCTGTGCAGGCTCTGGGGGGATTCCGTAGGGTTCGCTTATGTTGACCTCGAAAAAACCCTGTTCGATCCGGATATTCTGCAAAATATTCCTGAAGAATTTGCCAGAGATCATAATGTGATCCCCATTTACAAACTGGGAAATTCTATCACAGTGGCTGCCTCGGACCCGTCAAACACTTTTATTATGAAAGAATTGGGAAAACTGACGGGATGCACTGTCAGCCCGGTGTTTTCATTTCCCAGAGACATCGAAGACGCGGTCGAGGTCCAATATCAGACGGTCCGAGCTCTGACCGATGCCGGGAGCAAAATCACTCTTGATCCCTTATTTCAGGGAACCGGCAGAATCACTCAGGAACAGTTGCAGGAATTTGCGGGCAATCAGGCAACAGTGGAATTCATGCGCGGTCTGCTGCTGCTGGGAGTCAAAGAGCGTGCCAGCGATATTCATATCGAGCCGGCAGAGGAAATCATCAGAGTCCGGTTCCGTATTGACGGGATGCTGTATGAGCGGATGAAATTGGACAAAGCGATTCTGCTTCCCCTGATTTCCCGGCTGAAAGTCAGCGCGGGCGCGGATACCTCGGAAATACGGAAACCCCAGAACGGACGTATCAATCTTCCCCTGCCGAATAAAACCATTCATCTGAGATTCTCGACTGTTCCGACAATTCACGGCGAAAAAGCGGTTCTGCACATATTGGAAGGGGAAAATGCAAGAGAAATCCCCGCGTTGCCGGATCTGTATTTTTCAAAGCAGATTTATCAGACTCTCACCCGCCTGATAACTTATCCCGGTGGGATATTTGTTATTGCAGGACCTGCCAAATCCGGAAAAACAACGACCTTTTATTCCATACTCAATCACATTAACAGACCCGGCATGAATATTATGACTGTCGAAGATCCTGTGGAATGCCGGCTGAACAATATCAGCCAGATTCAGACAGAACCGGGATCAGGGTTTGATTTTGCTGCGGCTGCCGAGGCTTTTCTCAGACAGGATGCGGAAGTGATCGGTGTGGGAGAGCTGCGGGATGT
>DYRK01000113.1:5899-13134 GCA_020718785.1 Desulfatirhabdium butyrativorans
CCGGTCTTTTTTTATCGGGAAAAAGGATGTTCTTACTGCAATCAGACCGGGTTTATGGGGAAAATAGCGATTCACGAGATGTTTGTGATAAGCAATGCCGTAAGAAATGCAGCTCGGAATGACGCGTCTGCGGACATGAGGAAATTGGCTGAAAAGAGTTTTCAGACTATGCGCTACGACGGCGTGAAGAAAGTGCTTAGAGGTCTTACTACTTTGAATGAAATCAACCGCGTGACGGTTGACGAATAGCAGTATCGAAGCCTGAGATAAAACTCAGACTTTTTAAAAGTGGAAATCTTTGTTCGATATATATTTTTGTCCCGGAGGTACATCTGAGAATAGCCCGGCAGTTTACTGCCGGGAAAAATTCGCCCGCATTAACCTATAAGTCCCGTAGGGACGGCTGAGTTTCCCCGGCAATAAATTGCCGGGCTATTTTCAGAAGTCCCTGCGGGACTGACCGTACTTTTCAAACACCTTCTGAATTTTTTCAAAAAACTCAGTTTAAAATATCGGAAATCGTTGTCCGAGTACATATCTGAAATAAGGAGGTAAGTCAATATGATAGAAGAACATTTGGGTTTGGGAAAATTTTTGTTTGCCATCATTGAGCATGTTACAGGGCATAATGTCAACGAAGCTCTGCAACACGTAATCAACGATCTGAAAAAAGGAGGCAAACCTGTCAACCATGATTTGCAGAAAGCTGTCAGACGTTCTTATCTCTCATCTCTTCAGAGCATTGTGACAGATTGCCATAATGAATTGATGGGGGAACCTCCCTGGGAGTTTACGGTAGGCATCGGTGGAACTTCATATCCGGTTACGCTGACGAAAAAGCCTTTTAAGAATATTGCAGGGATTGTCGCTGTAAAATTGGGTATGAAACTTTCTCCGCGTATGGTAATTTCGCCTGTGTATTCAGAACACCGACTGGAACTCGAATGGTTGGATAGGGAAAGAAATCGTCTGTCAGTCGCTTTGGGGCAGGTGGGACAGGAGAATTTTTCCGATAAAATTTCCGAATTTATTGATGAGGCAGAAGTCATGCTGAATCCATGCGATGATGAGACGGTAAGGGAGAATATTCTGAATTTCAAACAAAAACTGATAAACGAATCGTTGAAAGATAATCATGCGCCCGAGTGCTTTAAAGAAAAGGTTGATACAGAATTATTCGAGCGGATGCGGGATGATTTTTTCTGGGAAATTAAGCATAATCCCCTTGTTTTCAATATCTTTACGGCGGCGGAATTAACGAAAATCAGTCACAAATCGAATCAGCCTTCTCGGGGAAAGATTACATTGGATATTGATACGATCAGCACACCGCATCTCATGGGAATTATTGAGGAATTGCAGGAACGAGGGAACGATATCACCCTGAAGATACGCAGAATCGAGCAAGGCACAGTGACCTTAATATTGGAAGGTTCCGAAGAAGGGCTTGAACGGCTTGAATCACTGTTCAAATCAGGAGAATTGACAGAAATTCTGGGCGTTCCGGTTAAGGATGTGAGCATTGAAACAGTCCCCTCTTTTGAATCGAAACCGTCTGCTGATGCCGGAGAGGAAGGAATTATTGAAAAGGCAAAAACATGGCTATCTTCCCTGCTGTGGATACCTGAAGGCGCAGGACTTCCTGCAACTGCTGCGGATATTTCCGACCAGGAAGAGATTTTTCAGACAGAGGAAGGTGAGATAAAAATCACCTGTGTCTGGGGCGGAGAAAGCGATGATGAACCGGCTTACATCTGGTTAAAGTGGAAGGCTGATGTCAAACCGGATACGGAGTTTGTGATTCAGTTTATAACTCCTGATAATCCGCCGGAAATCCGCTATGAAATCCGTCCGGGAAAAATGATGCAGGGTGTCACGACTGTTGAAAGCGAAAAAATCGGGTTTGATCCGACAAAGATAAAGTGGGGGATAACTGTTATAAAGGATTCTGATAAAAAAAGCTGATGGAGACAAGAAGTAAAGAACTCAGAGAATATCTCACAACGGATGGAGAATCTCCTTTCGGAAATTGGCTTAAATCTCTGAAAGACAAAGCCGCAAGAGCAAAAATCCGTGTCCGGCTTGACCGTCTGAAACTCGGCAATTTGGGAGTTTGCAAATCTGTAGGCGAAGGCGTTACGGAACTCGTTATTGATTTCGGACCCGGGTACAGAGTTTATATCGGACAGGAGGGAGACACGATTATCTTACTGCTCTGCGGCGGAACAAAAAAGAGGCAGGACAATGACATCCGGCAGGCTAAAGAATACTGGCAGGATTACCATAGGAGAAAACATGGATACGCTTTCAAGACCTTATCAGGATGAATTGTTAAAGTCGCTGACCGATCCCGAAGAAGCCGCAGCCTATCTGAATGCCGCTCTTGACGAAGGAGCGGAAGAGTTGTTTTTGCTTGCGCTTCGCAATGTAGGAGAAGCTCAGAGTCTGAAAAAAGAAGACAAGGAGATTTCTCTGTCAGATCTGCCGCAGATACTGAGCCGTACCGGATTGCGCTTTTCTTTGAAAACAGTCTGATAATGAGGTTTTATAACAAGTTTGAACTTCAGCCCTGACGGTAAAATTATTGCTTCAGGTAGTACGGATAAAACTATCAAACTATGGGATACCAGCGGAAAAATGCTCAAAACATTCAAAGAACATGGTGGTGAGGTCATGGATGTAAACTTCAGCTCGGATGGGGAAAAAATTTTATCGGCGGCAATAGATGGGTTACGTATCTGGGATTTATTAGGAAATCAATTAGTTCAATTCGGAGGGACAACGCAAGTTACAGGTGAATATGCTGGTGCAGGTTTTAATATTGAACAGAATTATGAAACAATGGGTCTGACTGTTGCAAAGGTTTTTAAAAACTCGCCAGCTATGGAAGCAGGTATCAAAGAAGGAGATCAAATTTTAGCAATTAACGGTAAATCCATCATACAACCTGCTGGTAACTGGATGATAATCTCTGATGCCATAAATCTTATCAAAGGCGAGGAAGGAACTACGCTTACTTTGCAAATTTCTCGTCAAGGTAGCGAACCTTTTGATCTTCCCATAACGCGAAAAAAAATCAAACATTCTGCCATTGAGCCTATCCCTTACCTTAGTGCGAAATTCAGTCCAAATGATCAGATCATTGTATCCGGTGGTCAGATCGTAAAACTATGGAATATAGACGGTAAAGAACTCAAAAATTTAGAAGGGCATACAGGCATGATCAGGACTGTAAATTTCAGCCCGGACGGTCAGTTTATTGCTTCAGCTAGCGATGATAACACCATTAAATTATGGAGATGTGATGGCACGGAAGTCAAGACTTTAAAGGGACATAAAGATTCGGTTTGGAATGTGAGCTTTAGCCCTGATGGTCTGACCATTGCGTCAGCGAGTTGGGATGGTACGGTCAAACTCTGGAATATTGAAGGGAAGGAAATCAAAACTCTGGATAAGTCTTCTTATTTCCGCAACCTTACTAAATCAACTTTGGAACTTTCTCTTTACTCTATAAATTTCAGTCCTGACGGTAAGATAATTGCGTCGGCTGCCGAAGACGGAACAGTAAAACTCTGGAATACGAATGGCAGCTTTATCAAGTCGTTGCCCGATAAAGATCATCATATATCGTCATTTAATAGGTATTTTGACATGAGCTTTAGCCCAGACGGTGAAACGATAGCTGTTACAGAAGTTGATAATACAGTGAAACTTTATAAAATTGAAGATGATACGCTCTTAGGAACACTTATCGGGCATGATGCTCCGGTTAACAGCGTAAAATTCAGTCCTGACGGACATTTGATCGCTACTGCCAGCAATGATAATACTATCAAACTCTGGAATTCAAATGGGACTGTACGAGAGACATTCAGAGGACACAACAATATTGTTTGGAATGCGAACTTTAGCCCGGACGGTGAGATTATTGTATCAGCCAGCAAAGATGGTATGATCAAACTTTGGAGTCTTGATGGCAGGGAGATCAAAAGTTTACAAGCCAACGATTTGATTCTTGACGTAGATTTTAGTCCGGATGGAAAGTCTCTGATTGCCGCCTGTAAAGATGGAACAGTTCTTCTATGGAATTTTGACTTAAATATTTTAGTGGAGCATGGATGTGATTGGATTGATAATTATTTAAAAAATAATTCTAACATCAAAAAAAATGATAAACATCTTTGTGAAGGGGTTGATTTTTCTACTCTGACATTAATAGAACAAGGAAGAAATTTTGCAACATTTGGCGCTGTGGAAGAGGCAATTATTAAATTTCAACAGGCAATAAAAAAGGATCCAACGCTAAAATTCAATCCGGAAATTCAGGCTCGAAATATAGCAGAAGCGGCAAAACTAGTTTTAGAGGGCAATAAATTAGCAAGAGAGAATAATATCAAAGATGCTGTTGAAAAATTTGAACGAGCGTTGCAATTGGATATGAACCTGAATTTTAATCCCATGAAAAAAGCGCAATATTTGGCAGCAGTCTTTTTGGTTACTGAAGGTGAACGTCTCGCTAAGGCAGGAAATATTCAGGGCGCTGTTGCCAAGTTTAATCAAGCTCTTGAATGGAATAGTGATATTAATTTTGATCCTGACGAAAAAGCACGAAATATCGTTACTAAGGTTTTAGTAAAAAAGGCAGAAGAGTCAGAAAAACAAGAAGAAATAGAAAAAGCTATTTTACTTTATGAAGAAGCAAAAAATCTTAATTCTAATGAGTTTGAAAGAGCAGGAATTCTTTATGCTCTTGGATTATTATATTCGAGAATCAAACAATTAGATTTGGCCAAAGATTGTTTTATGGAGATACTCAAAAGTGGTTGGTACAGTAATGTTTATATAACTTGGCCAAACGCAAAGATAAAGTCTATTGATAGTGTTATCTATCAGTTAGGTTCAATTGCCCAATTGGAAGGAGAGCTAAAAACAGCTTTATCTTGGTACAAAAAAGTCAATAAAGGTTTATATCGCCTGGATGCACAGATGCAAACTGCCTTTATTTTAGCTGAACAAGGAGATTTAGAGAAAGCCCTTGAACATGTTCATCATGTAGCAATAGATAATGAGAAAGACAAACTTGCTCTGGCGAAGTTTGAAGCTGACCTGCTTGCTTGGCAGAAACGCCATGACGAGGCAATGGGAATTTATAATCGTTTGATTGAGGAAAATCCTGATAATACAGATTTGTTATTTAGCCGTGCCACGCTTGCAGACACAATGGGCAACTTTGAACAATATGAAAAAGACTTACGCCGAGTATTGGAAATCAATCCGAAGCATGTCAACGCCCTTAATTTTTTAGGATATACTCTCGCCGAGCGCACAGCCCGTTATCAGGAAGCATACGACTTGCTTAAACAAGCCAATGAGTTAGAACCTGAAAATCCGTTTGTTTTAGACAGTTTTGGTTGGGTACTGTATAAAATGGGCAAGCACTCAGAATCCGTTGAATATCTGCGTAAAGCATACGCCGATATAAATGCTTCAGAGTTTCCGGACGCCGCCGCTGAAACTGCCGCCCACCTCGGCGAAGTCCTCTGGATCAGCGGAAACACAGACGAAGCAAAGGCAGTGTTTGAAAAAGCCTTGCAGGTTTTCCCTGAAAATGAGAAACTGAAAGAGACAATCAGGCGGTTTATGCCATAAAAAATTTATTGTGGATGAACAGAGAAAAGCATGACAAAAGCCCCCCTAAGAACTGAAAGTGTTGCGGGACGGAAAAGAATTGGTTTTTATGATTTCGCCCGGCAAAATCGGCGCTGTGCTTCAGAACCGTGTGAAAGCTGCCGCTGTCAGCCCGTAGGGTGGGCATAGCGCAGATCGGAGGGCTGAAAAGCAGGATTTCGATGCGCTCTCCCCACCCTGCAAGACTCGAAGCACCGAGAGCAAAGGCGATGCAAAAGCCGTGATATAAATTAGTTATGGATAAAATTCTTGAAGTTTACTTTTTCAGAACGGAAACAGGTACAGAACCGGTACGTGAATGGCTTAAAAGTTTGCCTCTGCCTGAGAAAAAAATAATCGGTCAGGATATTCAGACTGTGGAATATGGCTGGCCCCTGGGTATGCCGCTCGTCAGAGGATTAGGAGACGGATTATGGGAAATAAGAAGCCGTTTCCGGGACCGTATTGCCCGTGTCATATTCTTTATCTGTGATAACAATATGATATTGTTACATGGATTTATAAAAAGAGGACAGAAAACACCTAAAACTGATATAGAACTGGCAAAAAAACGCAGGAAATCATTTTTAAGCGATATTTAGAAAAAAGGAAAAACAACTATGAATAATAAATATTTGGGAACAAAATTCGATGATTTTCTCAGCGAAGAAGGTATTTTTGAAGAGTGTAAGGAAATTGCTGTCAGGCGGGTTCTTGCTCATCTTATCCGGCAACTGATGCAGGAAAAACAGCTATCTAAAAAAACAATGGCTGAGAAAATACAGATCAGTCACAGCACATTAAACAGGCTGCTCAATCCTTCGTCGTCTGTCACCTTGAAAACGATATTCAAAGCTGCACAGGCAACCGGCAGGAAAATAGAATTTTCAATAAGATAGATTCGGCGTTCAGCTTCAGAACCGTGTGAAATCTGCGGCTGTCAGCCCTTGAAAATAGAGTTATAACACCAAACAAAAGTCGCTGAAAATATCATGAGAACATTATCTGTCAATTATTACAAGGAGTAATATGATGATTTCTTTAAATCTTCCCTCAGATTATGAAATAAAATTGGAGCAGATCGCCCATAATGAAAATATCACTGTATCCGAAGTGATAAAGAAAGCCGTTGAACTGTATTTCAATGTCTGTAAAAAATCGGACAGACCTGCCGACTATCAGACGCTGATGAAAGAATTATCTTATGCCGAGGCGGGCCGTTCTTTCAGCAGGGATGAATTGAATGAGCGATAAATTTTTTCTTGATACAAATATTCTTATTTACACTTTTGATTCACGGGAACCGGACAAACAGCAGAAAGCCGATGAACTTGTCAGGAATGCTTTGGATACAGGAAACGGGATAATCAGTTTTCAGGTGATTCAGGAATTTCTCAGTGCGGCAAGCCGGAAATTTGTTTCTCCTCTCAGCGTCTCAGACTGTCAAAAATATTTAGACAATGTGCTTGCGCCGCTTTGCAAGGTATTTTCCGATATAGGTTTATACCTTCAGGCTTTGACAATAGCGGAAAAACGGAAATATTCCTTTTATGATTCACTCATTATTT
>DYRK01000735.1 GCA_020718785.1 Desulfatirhabdium butyrativorans
CAAATTGTGTATGCATAATCTGTGCCAAAAAAAACCAAAATTGAATGATAATACTTCATTTAAAAAAGGGGTCTGATTTCCAAAGAAAGGATAACCATCATGTCAGCAACTAAAAAAAATCTTTTGATAAGTATCATACTGACGGCGATCATTTTTCCGGTTATGGTCAATGCGGCCGATTACACATGGACAGGCGCGGCCGATAATAATTGGTCCGAACCGGGCAACTGGACATCCGCACTTCCGGGAACCTGTCCCGGCGTAACAGACAAAGCCGTCATTCCGGGCGGGATAGTGAATTATCCGGTATTGACAGGCTCAAGCGGGGCTGTCGGTGATCTGATCGTTGAAAACGGCGCATATTTAACCATTAACAACGGAACCGGATACTTTCAAGTCATTACATCCGCCACGGTCAACGGCAGCCTGCGTATTGACAGCGGCAAATTCATTCCGATGAAAAGCACAGTCGGCGCGGGAGGAACTCTCGCCGTATCCGGCGGAAGTTTCTATATCGGTATGAACGGGGCTGTAGTCGCCGCCGGCGGAACACTCGCTTTGAACAGCGGCGAAATCGTATGTGATTATGACAGCATCTTGGAAAATAACGGGACGATAACGGTCAGCGGAGGGTATGTCACACCAATATCTGTCAATTACTGTGTCATCACCAATAACAGCCTGATAGAGATCACAGGCAACGCGTCCGGGGAAAACTGGTCATTCACCAACAACCCCGGGGGAGTATTCGAATTGAAACCCGGAAGCGCGCTGAATATCACCGGTGATGACAACGGCAAATTCGAGAATCACGGTACGGTAACAGGCAGCGGCCTTCTGAAATTCACACCTTTTCCCTTCCCGCCTTCAACGCGGCCCACGTTCAAAAATTTCGGAACAATCAAACCCGGCGGACCCCTGAATGTCGGCTGGATAACCATTGAAGACAAATACGAACAGATGCCGGAAGGAACCCTGGAAATCGAAATTTTCGGTTCCGCTACATATGACCGTCTGAGCATTACCGGCGACGCCGGGTTTAACGGTACGCTTGCGGTGAATTTCCTTGCCGGAGCCGTGTTCGGGACAGATGAAATATATGATATGGTCTCCTATTCCGGCACGCATTTCGGGAGCAGCTTTTCTTCGGCAGTCCCGCCGCCTCTTCCCGGATACAGCGTGGGACCGGTTGATTATAATGTTCCCGGCTTTGTCAAACTGCCGATCAGAAATACTCCGCCTACGACATCCGGTATTCCTCCGCTTGCTGTCAATGAAGATGCGCCGTCTTCATCTTTGAAACTCTCGGATTTTTTTGACGATGCTGAAAGCGGACCCACGGGGCTTGACTATACGATTCAGCCCGATGCCAATCCCAAACCTTTTACTGCAAGTATTTCAGGAGAATTTTTAACGCTTGCATACACTCCTGACGCGAACGGACAGGCAAAACTGATCATCCGGGCAAAAGATCCCGGCGGACTCTATGTTGACGCAGACCTCAATGTCTCTGTGAATCCGGTAAATGACAAGCCTGATTTTACGGTTATAGGCAATCCGCCTGCGGCAGATGAGGACGCAGGTTTGCAGACAATCAACTGGGTCACATCTTTTTCTCCGGGTCCGCCCGATGAGTCAGATCAGACGCGGACTTACATTATCAGAAATGTGAGCAATACGGCATTGTTTTCCAAACAGCCTGAAATTAACGGCAACGGAACTTTGACTTATATCGCTGCGCCCGACGCTTCCGGGACTTCGGATTTCGAAGCAGCAGTCAAAGACAACGGCGGCATGAATAACGGCGGCGCAGATACGTCTGATTTCCGCAAATTTACTATCATCATCGCCCCTGTCAATGATGCCCCGCGTTTTGAAGCCCTGAATCCTCCTGAAGTCAATGAGGATGCCGAACAGCAGCTTATAAACGGATGGGCAAAATTCACGCCCGGTCCCCCGGATGAAGCGGCTCAGAAGCCGATTTATACTGTAGTCAATATCAGCAATGAAGCCTTGTTTTCCGAGGTTCCGCAGACAGATATCAACGGAACATTGACTTATAAGCCAGCGCCGAATGCTTTCGGAACTTCAACTTTTGATGTATTCGTCAAAGATGACGGCGGAATCGAACGCGGAGGCAGGGATACTTCCGATTCTCAGACCGTTACGATCAGCGTCAAAGCTGTGAATGATCCGCCGGTTATTACGGGCCAGAAACCGCTTTCCGCATTGGAGGGAACTCCCTTTACTGTCGAAGTGAATCATCTCGTGATCGCTGATCCGGACAACATTTTTCCGACTGACTTCAAGGTGACCATTTATGAAGGAGACAATTATATCCTGAAACCTGATACTCAGGATACTTTCATTCCGGATCCTTATTTCACAGGACAACTGACCGTTCCGGTAAGAGTCAATGACATAGAATCCGAGAGTGAGATATTTTATCTCAGCGTCATTGTAAAATCCGATAATCGTCCGCCGGTTGCCGGTTCAGGCAACGCCCTGAATCTCAACGATCAGAAGCAATGGATATCCGTCAATTCTTCGCCGTCTCTACAGCTTGGAAATCTTCTGACTTTCGAAGCATGGGTCAAATTGAATCCCAAATCTGCATCCGGGAGTGATTCGGATACGGAGCATACGATTTTTTCAAAAGGGAACGAATATCTCTTCGGAATAAGCGAAGCAGATACCGGCACAGACGGTATTCCTAACGGCCGGGTCTTTGTCGGACCTCCGGACAAGCCGATGTATTTAAAAGTGAGCGATGATATGACTCAGGAGTATAA
>DYRK01000114.1:0-10355 GCA_020718785.1 Desulfatirhabdium butyrativorans
TGATTCTGTGGCGGCTCATCACCCAAGCCGGACATAAAGAGGCGCAACAGGCAGTCATTGAAGCTGTGACAGATCCGAAATTCAGCGATCTGACGCATATCCGCGCCCTTGCTTACGTCCACGATTTCGAACATCCCGAATCCTTTGTGTCCGATGCACTGTGGCAGTTTTATAAAGACCTCCCGGCTTCTCCGCAGGAACAGACCGAACAGGAATTAAAGACAATGACGCTGTACGCGCTCGGCAGTCTGGGTTCCGAGGACAAACTCAATGAGACCATCAAGCCGGAAATCAGCAGCCGCTTAGTTGAAAATCTTTACAGTACGCAGGATCCAGGAGTTCAGTCCGTAACGCTGGCAGCACTCGGCAATTACGGCGGCGAGGAAGTGATTGACGCGGTGGAGCCGTATTTTTCCTCAGAAAATGAAGAGGTGCGGTCTTCGGCTTTTGATTCGCTCCGCCGCATGAAAGACCCTGTTGCCGCAGATACGCTGGCAAAGCATTTCGAGACGGAAAGTTCTCCGAAAGTCAGAGTTGTCGCATTGAGAACCCTGAAAAGTATGCATCCGACCTCGGAAGGTGTGACATGGGCGAACAAAACTGTTATGAAGACAGAAGCGCCGGAGGAACAGGAAATTTTAGTCGGCGTGATCGGCGAAAATCTGAAAGATCATCCGGACAATGAAAAGACATTGCGGGAACTGCTGAAAAAGAATCCCGATAACCGGGTGAAACGGGAAATTTATAAGTATATTGTGCCTCAATAAGGGACTTCGATGTGAAATGAAAGCCTTTCCTCTTATTCAAATCACTTATATCAGACCGGACAGAGACGCGGATATTCCGCTCCCCTGTTATATGACCGCGCAGGCATCGGGAATGGATATCTATGCAGCGGTCGAACAGGATACGCTTGTAAATCCCGGAGAAATTGCACTCATCCCCACGGGCTTTGCCATTGCCATTCCCGAAGGATTCGAGGCGCAGATCCGCCCGCGCAGCGGTCTGGCTGTTCAGCATAAAATCAGCATCATCAATGCCCCGGCAACCATTGACTCGGATTTCAGAGGCGAAGTTAAAGTCGCGCTCATCAATTTCGGAAACAGCCATTATACGATTCGCCGGAAAGACCGCATCGCCCAGATGGTGATTCAGGAGATTTTCCGGGCAGAATTGCAGCTTGTGGAAACGCTTGATAAAACCGAGAGAAATACCGGCGGTTTCGGGCATACGGGGAGGGGTGAGGGGTAAGAGGTTCGAGGTCAGAGGTGAGAAGCGATTCCCCTGACCTCGAACCCCTCACCCCTGACCCTTTTTTCAAATCCCGAGCAGATTTCCGGCATTGATACCCAAAATCCGGTCAACTGCTTCTTTTGACAGAGCAGATTCTTTGATTTCTTTGAAATACCGTGAAGGCTTAATCAGCGGATAATCGCTGCCGAAAAGCACTTTGTCCTGACCCGCAAACCACATCGCGGTCTTATAAATTTCAGGATCATAGAGAAAAGGCGAAGCCGCGGTATCAAACCATACATTTTTCAAAGTTTCCCGAACTTCTTTTTTCATCATTGTGAAAAAAAAGATTCCGCCGCCCCAGTGCGCCAGCACAATTTTATTTTCAGGAAACCGCCGGATCATATTGTAAATCTGCTGAAGGGTGATCGCTGTTTTTCCCGGATAAACATGACCCACCGGTTCATTGGTATGAACCAAAATCGGCACATCTGCTTCCCGGCAGATTTCCATAACCGGCTCCAATTTATCCAATGCAGCCTCGTCAATGCCGCTTTCATAAAATGCCAGTTCCCCGACGCCTTTAAGCCCTGCCTCAAGGCATCGGAGCGTTTCCTTTGCCGCGCTGGCAGCCGATGCGTCAAAACAGCAGAATCCTATCAGGCGGCTGGGGCTGCGCTGCACGGCTTCTATGATATAATCGTTTTCCTGTCTGAATGTATCCGAATTTCTCCAGGGGAAACCGAACACCACCGAAACATCCACCTCATGCTCGTCCATTGAAACAAGCAGGTCATCATCGCCGACTAATTTTGATTTGGGTGAATCATATAACAATCTGAAAGCAGATTCGGAGGGAAAATATTTTTCCCGATTTTCCCGGACCGCTTTGGAAAAAATATGCGTATGAAAATCAATAATCATCCTCACTCTCCGTTTGACAGTCTGTTTTTTTTGAAATGCTCTGAATCATGCGGCAATTCTCATTTTGACGTAAAGCGGCCCGGCTAAAAATAGGCAAACCCGCTTTACATAAAGGGAGATTCCGGCTGTTTCCGCAGACAATGCCCGAAAATGATAATTGCTGTGAATCATGCTGTTGACTGTAAATATAAATATTATACAATAGAGCCTATTTTTCAATATCCATATCACAGGAGGCAGCCAAATGTATTTTGACAGACCCGGAAAAGACAACACGGCGCAGACTTTGAGCCTTGCGTACACCCGCGGAAAAGACTTGGGACTCAATGAAGCAGTGATTGCCACAACTACCGGCGACACTGTTTACAAGGCAATGGAAATATTCGGCGGATTCAAAATCACTGCGGTAACGTACCATTGCGGTTTCAAAGAACCCTTCAAAAATATCATGTCCGCGGAGGTACGAAAAGACCTCGAAGGAAAAGGCATCACCGTTGTTTCAGGAACCCATGCTTTATCCGGCATCGAGCGGGCAGTTGCCAAAAAGCATTCGGGCGTTTATCCCGCGCTGCTCATTGCCGATACGCTCAGACTTTTCGGGCAGGGTCTCAAAGTCGCAGTGGAAATTTCCGTCATGGCCGCAGATGCCGGCGCGCTGACCGGAAAGGATATAGTTTCCATCGGCGGAAGTGCAAAGGGCGCGGACGCGGCATTAATTCTTAGACCAGCGAATCAGTCGGATTTCTTTGACATCCGAATTCGGGAAATTATCTGCAAACCCAGGGAGTTTTAAATAGGGGTATGAGGTCAGGGGTCAGAGGTAAGGCGGATTCTCTGCCCCTCACCCCTGACCTCGAACCCCTGACCTCATACCTCTTATGAAAATCGAGCGTCACGTGGTGCTTGTCGCGCCTCAGGTACATTGGAATACCGGCAATATCGGGCGGACCTGTCTGGGCGCGGGCGCGTCTCTGCATCTGATAAAGCCGCTGGGATTTTCCATAGATACGCGGGAAGTGAAACGCGCAGGTCTGGATTACTGGCACCGCGTGAACCTGTCTGTTTGGAACAGTTTCGAAGCATTCAAGACGGAAATGAATCCGCAGAATGACGAAGTGGCGGTGTTTGCCAAAACAGGCGAAAAATCCTTCTGGAACATTCCCTGCCCGCAAAGGCTTTTCCTGATCTTCGGTTCGGAAACACGGGGACTTCCCGACAGCATCCTGTCCATGTACAGGCACGCGGTGTATCATATCCCAATCACGGACAAAATCCGATGCCTGAATCTTTCGACCGCGGTGGGGATTGCGCTGTATGAAAGCCTGCGGCACTCAGACCCGGTTCACGCATGGTAGGTTCCGGAGTGCTGAAATGCAATTTTGGCACTCCGGAGATTATTTCTTCTGATACCATTTCCCGTCCGCGTCCTGAAGCCATTCTCCGGATGCAGCGCGCTGCTCGATCTGTGCGGCACGATGCTTTTCCACGACCCCGATGCCGGCTCCCTGTTGCTGGGCAATCTGGGAATAGATCGTCTTCCGGTCATTGTTTTCAGCTTCCACCACATCGGCTTTTTCTTTGTTCCCTCTGAATTCCAGATAGCCGCTGTTGTTTTCTCCGACAATACCTTTGGTTTTCAGCGAGTTGATAACCGTCACACGGTTCAGCATCCGCTCCCTGATATCCTCCGAGAAAGCGGAGGTCTCTGCAATAAAAAACATTCCTGTCGCAACAAGCAGACATATCATTCCCGCACTTTTATGCTTCATAATCCGGCCTCCTTCGGCTTTTTTCAGCAGGGTTTTATTTCCCTGAAGGATTTGTTTTTGCTTTGTCCGCGGCATTGTCAATGTCGCCGAAGAAATCATCCAATGCCCTGTCAATTTTGACATTGACATCAATGGTGATGTGAATGGGTTTGATTTCCACAGGCTCCAGCGTGACCTTATGATAGGTCTGACAGGCAGACATAAGACTGAGATATGCCGTTATCATCAGAATAATGACAGATTTTGACATGGTTCGGCTCCTTTTCGGCAATTGAAAATTTTCAATTGCCGATTTTCAGTTCCCACTCTAACCTGCCTGACACACAATTGCAAGCATTATGATGATTCGGGACTCGCGGCAAGCCTGTTTTTTGATTGCATTTCATACAAAAATACAATATCATCACAGACTGAATTATTCATCGAAGTTTTTAATTTCGATTTAAAATCAGGGATTTATAAAATATTTCTGCCAAAAAACCAAAACATGCAGCCGAAATCAGGGAGCGGGCAGTATCGGTCCGCCGCCGTGACCCAAAAATTTCGGCATTCTTAATGCTTTATAATCAGCGAATTATAAAGAATCGAAAGTACGGAACTGTTCTGGCTTTCATATCATGAGCCTTCGAATCAAGCTACTGATGCTTTTTATTGTCCTTGCCCTGATTCCTCTGGCAATCGCAGGAAGAACAATGATCCGGATTACGCGGGACGAACTGAAAAGCTCGGCTAACGACAACCTGATCGCGGCGGCAAATCAGGTGACACAGGATATTGAAAACTTCTGCGTTTATACATGGCTGGCGCCGCTCAAACTGATTAAAAAAGCCCTGGACAGCAAATATATGGAGGCTACGGAAAAACTTTCCCTGCTTACCGAAGAGATGAAAGGCGTGACCGATATCGCGGCGGTACAGGTTTCTATCCAGGGAACCAGTTCTCCCATTCTTGTCACTCAGGACAATTTTTCGGAGCGGCTGAAAAGAATCTCCCTTTCCCCGGAAAAGATTCTGGAACTGAAACCGGAACAGATTGAAGAGCTTAGGAAAACAGGTGATATTTTTGCAGGAGACCTGACCTATCTTGCCCAACTTGATACATGGCTGATTACGGTGATCCTGCGCCTGGATGATACCACATTTCACGGCTCGGCAACTCTTTCCGCACGCATCAGTCTGGACCGGCTTCTCCGGCATATCAGAAGCAGCCCTTTTACCGAAACAGCGATGATCTCGCTGATTGATTCCGGCGGGTGCAGTCTGTTTGAGCGGGCTGCGCCCACGCCTGAAAGGGGACGGCTGTTTGAAACTGTGCGGGGACTGCTTGCCGCCAATATCCGGACAATGGGGACAGGCGTAAATGTTCTCCCCTCAGGGGAACGCATACTCGGCGCGTACGCGTTCCCGAACAGCCTGAAGGTCGGTGTCATTGTCGAGATAAAGGAATCCGACGCATATCTGGCTGTGACAAAAATGGAATGGAACCTGATCTTATATGTTCTTTTCGGTGTTGCAATTGCTTTTGCCGGCGCGATTGCCGTGTCGGTATGGCTTACAAAGCCCCTGCGCCGTCTGACTCAGGCTGCCTATAAAATATCTCAGGGCGATTTTTCCGCGGCTGCGGATATGAAAGTCCGACGTTCAGGAGACGAGGTGGGAAAACTCTCGACAACTTTTGTCGAAATGGGCGAGGCATTGAAAGAATCATATAAGGCATTGGGAGAATACAGCAGAACACTTGAGCAGAGAGTAGGGGAAAGAACCGAAGAACTCAAAAGCAGCCTTGTCACGATTCAGGAAACTCAGGAAAAAATGATGGAAAGTCTCCGGTATGCCAAGATGATTCAGATGTCTCTGCTGACCAATCAGGAAAAGCTCAAAGAACGTCTGCCGGAGAGTTTTTTTCTCTGGATGCCGAGAGAGATTGTCGGCGGAGACATTATTTTTACAGACTTTTTCGAAGACGGCTTTATTGCGGCAGTCATTGACTGCACGGGACACGGTGTCCCTGGGGCATTCATGACGCTGATTGCCTCTTCGGGCTTGAACCGGATCGTAAGAGATGAGAAATGCCATGACCCCGGCGAAATTCTCAGACGGCTCAATTTTATTGTCAAGACTTCTCTGCATCAGGATTCGAATACCGCGCTTTCCGATGACGGCATGGATGCGGTGATATGTTTTATCTCCCAGCCCAACGGATCGCCCCGGAGAACCCTGACCGCCGCGGGCGCCAGATTGTCCCTGATCTGTATTCATAATGAGGAAGTAACCGTCATAAAAGGCGACAGACAAAGTATCGGTTACAAAAAATCAAGGATGGACTTTGCTTTCACCAATCAGACTCTCCGGGTCGAAAACGGAATGATCTTTTATATGGCAACCGACGGATTTCCGGATCAGATCGGCGGAGAATCAGGGCGCAGGATGGGCAACAGAAAGTTTATAGAACTTTTGAAAGAAACCGGCAGAAAACCTTTCGGAGAACAGAAGGATATTCTGCTTCACGCATTCGAAGCCTACATGGGAGAGCATGAAAGACAAGACGATGTTACAGTGGTGGGCTTCGGAATCAATGACTGAAAGGCAACCGATCAATCAATAACCGCAGGGGCATGCCGGCGACATGCCCCTGCCGCAAAAAAATCAAAACATCGTTTTCGCAGGGGCATGCCGGCGACATGCTCCTGCCGCAAAAAAATCAAAACATCGTTTTCGCAGGGGCATGTCGGCGACATGCCCCTGCCGCAAAAAAAATCAAAACATCGTTTTCGTAGGGGCATGTCGCCGACATGCCCCTGCAGGAAAGGGATATAAGCGACATGAATGAAGAACGCTGTGTGCTGCTCGCGGAAAAGATCGGCGTAATTCTCCGGGAAGGTCTGAAAATAAGCGATGATATGCTGCATTATATTGACTCCACCTTCTCAGATACATCCTCGCTTGAGGCAATTATAGCGGATGAATCCGATTGCGAACTGGATTCGCTCATGTCTCTTATTTTTTTCCCGGATGAACCGCTTCAGGTGCAATTGGAAGAGTTTCTGGAAAATGAAGATTTCCATAAAACAGATGAAGATAAGGTGGCCAAAGAGACAGTTGCCCGGTCTCCCGAAATTCCCCTGTATTTCCCGGATAACAGAGGAATACTGAAAATCCCGATGTCGGAATCAGATGCCTTGCAGTTTGTATCCCGTCTGAATATTTCAAAAAAAACAGATAAAAGACTTATCAGTGCAATCGCCCGTCATGCCCGGGAAGACTGCCGGAATCTTCTGAAAGTCAAACTGAGAAATGCACGGTTTGTCTATAGTGAAAACAAGATTCTTTTTTTATGTGATTTTTTTGAAAAAGCAGACAGCACCGAAATCGGAAATCTCATGGATTTTATCTCAGGATTTTTTGACGAACTCGGCGATGACAGAGATATTTTTAAGGCTTTGACAGACAAAAAGAATTTCTGTTTTCAGAATCTTCAACAACAGATAAGGCTTGAAGATCAGATGAAGAAAAATACCATGGAAACCCTTATTTCTCAAGGAATGAGAATTCCGTATATAGACAAAGCCGACACATTGAACAAGATTGCAATGATTGACTTTATCGGCTTTAAGGTTTTCGGCAGAAGCACTGTTTCCGAATATCTCATGGGAGAACCGGACATGAGGATATATGGTCCGCAGGACATTGAAAACATGATCCGAATGCTGTCTTAATCTGCCAACCGCGAATAAACGCAAATTAACGCTGATGATACTATTTTGTGCCGGTATATCCGCTTGCTGATATTAGCGTTCATTGGCGTTTATTCGCGGTTCTTTCATTATTGACAGCTAATAAACGCCAATGAACGCCGATAAGATTTATCAAGTTATCAACTCAATATTATTTCCCGCTCCCGGTTTCCACCGGCAATTCCTTACGCGCCGCCCATTCGGTCCAGCTCGCGTCATACCATAAGACATCCGTATATCCGAGTAGATGTTTTAAGACAAAGAAAGTCTGGCTTGCCTGATGCCCGGTACGGCAATGGACAATGACTCGCGTATCTTTTGAGGGAATCAGTGCCGAATACGCGGCTTCCAAGTCTGTTTCGGATTTCAGACCCGAATACTTGTCCGATTTGAGCAGATCATCTTTGAAGGGACGGTTGACTGCACCCGGAATATGACCGGCTCTTGCCTCGTCGCTTTTTTCGCCGGTGTAGTATTCCGAGGGCCGGACATCTATAATCAGCGCGCTTTTATTTTTGACATGCAGAAGCACCTGCCGATAATCCGCTGTAAAGTGATCCGCATCGCTTCTGACCGGATAGTCCGAGCGATAGGCAGGCGGAAGGTCTGTGGAAAGCGGCTTCCCTTCTGCTGCCCACTTGTCGAAGCCGCCGTCAAGAATCGCAAATTTTCTGTGTCCGAGCCGTTCAAAAGCCATGCCGATCAGGGCAGCATCTCTCACTTTATCGCCTGAATAAAGTAATACTGCCGTATCCGCCGGTTCAATACCCATCAGCGAAAACTTCTGTGCCAGAATTTCAGCGGGAAGCAATACTGACGGTACGCCGCCGACCAGTCCCCGGAAACTTTCACAGGAAACCGCGAGTGACCCCGGAATATGACTTCTGTTGTATTCCGGCTGATCCCTCGGGTCTATGATTTTCAATCCGGCTCTTCCCAGATTTTCGGCAAGCCATGCGGTATCCACGAGGCCGGGCAATACCGAAGTCGTTGTGACTGCCTCTGTGGTGATTTCGGGAATGTCTTTTTCCGGGGCATAGAAATAGTCGCGCCACGCGGCAATCTGACTCGCTGTTTCCGGAGAAATATGTTCGGAGCGCAAAGACACGGGCTTGAGACATCGCCCGATAAAACCCGTCAATCCGTCAGTCAGAAGGTAAACATTCCGGTATCCCATGCGGAAAAGTGAATCCCGTGCCTGTGCCGGATGAGTCATGCCGTTGGAATACAGCACAATCCTGTCTTTGTTTTTATGCTGTTCAACAAATGCAGGCAGATCGGGCAGTTGCACATTCACTGCCCCGCGGATGTGAAATGCGGCGTATTCCTGTGCAGGACGGATATCCGCAACTACGATATTCGGATTTTTATTGTAAAGCTCCGAAGCAAGGTCTTCCGGCTCTACGTGATCTTCAGCGGAAGCTACGGCAGCCAGCAGAGATGTTTCTGAGATACGAGTCATTTCTCTGCTGTCGGATGCCCGCATTTCCTGACCCGAAAACAGAAGCATAGAAGCTGAAAATACAATGAAAATCAGGCTGAAGGCTTTGAGAAAAGGCGTTTTGAAATACAGACCGCTTTCTGCTTTTACCCGTTCAATATATTCTGCTCCCCAGAAACAGCCCACAGCAATCAGGGTAAAGAAAAGAGCAAAAACAGATCGTGACATGCCCAGGCTGTTATAGACAAAGGCAAGTCCGGGCTGTCCGAAATTCTCCTGCGTGCTTTGTCCCCATGTATAAAGCGGTTTGATGACCGGAAAAAGCTCGTTAAAGAGAATACTGCCGAGACCTGCGCCGATCAGAAAAACCAATGCGTCTTTTTTCCCTGATGCCAGTCCTACGGCAGCGGTTCCGGGACACCAGCCGCCCATGACAAAGCCGATGCCGAAAATAAGCCCTGCTATTTTATACGCGCCGTAATAGGTTTTCATGTAGTAAAGCTCTGCTGCCGGATCGATCATTCCCGACTCGATGCACAGGGAAAGCCCCAGCATTGCGGTCAGAAGCGCGGCAAACATGACTTTGAGAACTGCCATATCTCTGAAGTAAAAGATGCCGGCAAGCCTGCGTGAACTTCCGAAACCGGCTCTTTCCAAAGCCAGACCGAAGAAGAAACCGATAATCAGTGCGGCAAAAAATGCGGACGCGGTGTCCAATGTTCCGAGACCGTAAAAGGTTCTAATCATCCCATTGCCTCCTCACGAAATAAGCGGCTGCATAACCGCCGATAAAGACAAAGATGAGAAATACGAGGCTTCCGGTAAGAAGCATTGCTCCGCCCGATAGTGCCTGTCCAGACGTGCATCCCCCGGCGAGACGGCTTGCAAATCCTGCAAGTACGCCGCCGCAGAGAGCAAAAATCAGTCTTAGGCGCGAAGATGCTGCTGATCCTTTTTCTACGCTGATTCCTACACGCTGATTCAGGGTGGCTGAGAAAAGTCCGCCCAGAAAAACACCGATGAGCATATAGACGAGATAATATCTCAGCGGCTGCGGTCCCCAGCTTCCGAAATATTCGCCGGAAAGTGTATGGGCAGGAAGGATAATTCCTTCGCAAAATGCCGCAATCCTCGCCAATCCGCCGGATGCTCCGAGTCCTGCTCCCAAAATCAGAAAGGAAGCCAGAAGAGTCAGTCCGAGGAATACCCCGGCTATGTAAGGATTGCTGTAGTTATTTTCAGTTTTGACTTCATT
>DYRK01000114.1:10455-13123 GCA_020718785.1 Desulfatirhabdium butyrativorans
GGAATACCCCGGCTATGTAAGGATTGCTGTAGTTATTTTCAGTTTTGACTTCATTATTATTCATAGATACCTCCGAATTTAGAAGTGAGAAGTGAGAAGTGAGAATTCAATATTCATTTCTCACTTTATATACCGATCAAGGTTTACCGAAAAATCCTCCGGAGCTTCGATCCTGATCTGTTGCAGTTTTGACATGAAGCTTTGTTTCTCAGCGGATTTTTGGGATTGAACAAAATTCCTAATCAAAGGATAAAGTTCAGCCAGCCTGTTTTCATTAAGGGCATCAATCTCTGTGTGAATAAGTTCTCTTAATGTCATAGCACCTCCGAAGTTGGAAGTGAGAAGTGAGAAGTGAGTTCACTTCTCACTCCTCACTTCTCACTTCTCACTTTTAACAGCCTGCGCTCTTCTTTTTAGTTTTAGCCGGTTCCGAAGCCGGAGGCGCGGCCGGACTTGCGGGAGCCGATGGCTGAACCGTCGGGGAAACCGCTTTCGGCGCGGACTGCATATTGCCGGAGACACCTTCGGTTTCGGACCAGTATGCTTCCAACCCGCGATACAGAACCTTTATTGGACGTTCGGTTTTCTGAGACAAAATGCCACCTACAGCCATTGCCAGCGAGCCGTCTCTGTCCACAAGAATCAGCGGACCTGCGCCGGTAAGATAAGCCGGATTCGATATGACATCGGCAGGATCGGCATTTGCCGAACCCGGAAGAGTGTAATCTTTGAAATATTCGGGTGGTCTTATATCCACCAGTTCAAAGGTTCCGGGAAGGTCCATCATCAGCCGTCTGAGTTCTGATGCTGAAATACGCTCCGGCAGTTTCACATATTTTTTCGGAGCAGCATAAGCTCCGGCTTTTTCTGCCTCGAAAACCGGAAGCCCGGCAGTAATCCATGCCTCGCTTCCGCCTTCCATATTTCTCACCTGCTTGAACCCCTTACGCTCAAGCACGCCTACAGCCATGCTGGAGCGATACGCCGAGTTGCAGACCGTGACTACGGGTTCGGACGGGTCTAACTGCGAAGAGAATTCGGCAAGGTGATTAAGTGGAAAATTCAAAAGGGTATGACTGATCCTCAGCCCCATCCATTCCGAAGGCAGACGCACATCAACGATTACAGGGGCTTTGCCTTTCTGCATGAGATCATAGAGTTCAGCGGGCGATACCGGCGAACTTACGGTAAGGGGAAGTCCGGCATTTTTCCAGCTTTCAGGCCTGAGAATATCTCCGGCATATCCCACGCGATGCAGTCTGAACAAGGCTTCTTTCAATTCTTTTTCAGTACCGCACAGAACAAGATCGGCTCCCCAGGGAATCATAATGCCGATCCATGTTTCCAATCTGCCGCGTGCCGCTATGTTTATGGAATTGGGAACATGACCTTCTGCATACTCTTTGGCATCCCGCAGATCAGCGATATAATATTCTTCCGGATCGCTCAGTTCATTATTCGGGGAAATTTCCGCTGGCATAGCCGCGTCCCAGTCCACCGGCGGAGGACCTTCTTTGTTTATCTGGGCATTATGTTTGAAATACTGAGGAGCTTCGGGAAGTCCTTCAAGCAAAGCAGTAATAAATTCGCTGCGTTTTGTGTATTTCAGATAAGGGTTGGATGCCCGCTCTTTTCCCACGGTTGAACTCGGCTCATCGCTGAGATGCGCGCCGCACAGTGAGCCTGCGCCGTGTGCAGGAAAAATTTTGACACTGTCGTCCGATTTTGAAATTTTGTCTGTCCATGAATCGAACATTGCCGAGGCAAGCCATGCCGCGGAAGTGTCGCCGCCGATCAGATCGGGACGCCCCACGCTTCCCACAAACAGGACATCGCCGGTAAACATCAGTTCCGCGATATCCGGCTTGTCTTTGCCGAAAACCAAAGCGCACATTCCGTCCGGCGTATGCCCCGGAGTCTCAATGAATTTTATCACGGCATTTCCGACTGTTACAGTGCTGCCTTCTTCCAGCGGACTGATCTGATACCGCGCACCGCTTTTTTTGCTCTGGTAAATGGGACAATAGGTTTCTTTCATCAGTTCCGTATGACCCGCGATGAAATCGGCATGGGAATGGGTCAGATAAACGCCTTTGATTTCAGCCTGTTCTTTTTTTGCGGTTTCAAGGTAAATAAAAATGTCGCGCACCGGGTCAACGACAAAAGCTTCGCGCCCGCTGATCAGCATATACGAATAAACGGAAAGCACCGGCAGTTCGAACTGAATCACCTTGAATCCCTGAAACTGATATGTGTCAACAATCCTGTGCTGACTGGCATCCGCACTGTGCGCGGCAGATTCCGAATCTTTGATTGCCGCCGCCCGCAGCAGAGACGCACTGCCGTGCATATCCGCGATGAGAAACAGCCCCAATGCCAGCAGCATGAACCCTGTCCGTCCGATCTTTTTTTTCATCTCTGTCCTCCTATCATCAAAAGTTATTCAGAAACATTACGACATCTCTGATATCATTTAATTCCCATTCATTTTAATGTCAAGTTTTTTCCGGAATTCCGAACACCGTTAAAAAGCGCAAATCATGCAGGACAATTTCAGCAGATTGAAAACTTTCCAGTTAATAGTGTAACCAGGAATCCAGCTATTGATAAAACGATTTTTCCTCGTTCCCAAGCCCCGGCTTGGGAACGCGTCTGCGCCCGAAGCCCC
>DYRK01000115.1:0-2565 GCA_020718785.1 Desulfatirhabdium butyrativorans
CGGGGCTTCGGGCGCAGATGCGTTCCCAAGCCGGGGCTTGGGAACGAGGAATAAATTCAAGTGCGTAAGTCCTATAAAAATACAACTCACAGTGCTGAAAGGACAAGTCGCTTATGGAAAATCTGCTGGGCATTGCCCTGAATTCTGTTTTTGTCGGAAACATCCTTTTGTCATATTTTCTGGGGATGTGTTCATTTCTGGCAGTTTCGAGAAAAATAGAGACAGCAGTCGGACTCGGATTTGCGGTTACATTTGTGCTGGCAATTACAACCCCTGTCAACTGGCTGGTTTATTATTATCTTCTGGCTCCGGGCGCGCTGAAATGGGCAGGACTGCCCGGACTCGATCTCAGTTTTCTCAAATTCATTATTTTCATCGCAGTAATTGCCGCACTCGTGCAGGCTGTGGAAATGGTGATTGACCGGTATTCTCCCGCGCTCTACACTGCACTCGGCGTTTTTCTGCCGCTTATAGCGGTCAACTGCGCTATTCTGGGCGCGGCTCTCTTCATGGTGGAACGCAATTACACATTTGCGGAATCGCTTGTTTACGGAACAGGTTCCGGTTTCGGCTGGATGATGGCAATCGTTTCTATGGCAGCGATCAGAAAAAAACTCCGCTATGCCGATGTTCCGAAAGGGCTTGAAGGGTTCGGGATCACCATGATTGTCACGGGTCTGATGGCAATGTCTTTTATGCTTTTTTCAGGGATAACCTTATAATCCGATCCGGAGTGCAAACCAATCTTATTAAAATAGGCCTTTTTTGCACAATCCATAATCCGATCCGGAGTGCAAACCAATCTTATTAAAATAGGCCTTTTTTGCACAATCCGAAATATTATAATGCAAAAATACCTGATTTTAATAAAATGGTTTTGCACTCCGGATACTTGTCAAAGGAGCCTCAGCCATGATTTATGTTGTCAGCACAACGGTTTTTTCAGGCATTATTTTTCTTCTGGTGGCAATGCTTCTGATGCTTGAAGCAAAGGTGGTCAGAAAAGGCGACTGCAAAATTGTCGTCAATGATGAGGAGGATAAGGCGATAAAGGTTCCCGGAAACATCAGTCTGCTGTCCGCGCTTCTCGGCAACAAAATATTGCTGCCTTCAGCCTGCGGCGGCGGCGGTTCATGCGGGACATGCAAATGCGTGGTGACAGAAGGCAGCCGCGGCATTCTTCCGACCGAACTGCCTCATTTAAGCAGAAAGGAACGGAAATCAAATATCCGTCTTGCCTGTCAGCTGAAAGTCAAAGAAGATTTGAAAATACGCATTCCGGATGAAATTTTCAGCATAAAAAAATATCATGCCTCGGTGGTTTCCAATGAAAATGTCGCGACCTTTATCAAAGAATTGGTTTTGAAATTAGATCCCGGAGAGGCTGTTGATTTCAAAGCCGGCGCGTATATGCAGATAGATATCCCGGAATATGAAGCCTCGTTTTCGGAATTCAGAATTTCGGAGAGATTCAAACCTGTGTGGGACCGCTTCAATCTCCGGGGCTTGAAAGCAAAATCCGAAGATCCGGTATTCAGAGCCTATTCTCTGGCAAATCCCCCGTCTGAAAAAGGAATCCTGAAATTTACCATCCGCATTGCAACTCCGCCCCCCGGAAAGTCGGAAATTCCTCCGGGCGTCGGTTCGTCATATACGTTCAATCTGAAAGAAGGCGAAAGGGTGACATTGAGCGGTCCCTACGGCGAATTCTTTGTGAAAGATACGGACAGGGAAATGTGCTTTGTGGGCGGAGGAGCGGGAATGGCTCCCATGCGGAGCCATATTTTCAACCAACTGCCGGATAAAAAGACAAAGCGGAAAATGACCTTCTGGTACGGCGCAAGATCAAAGGCTGAAATGTTTTACGATGAGGAATTCAGGGAACTTGCGCGGACTCATGAAAATTTTTCTTATTATGTGGCTCTGTCAGAGCCTCAGCCCGAAGATCATTGGGAAGGAATGACCGGATTTATCCATCAGTGCATGTACTCTCACTACCTCGGCAAGCACAAAGACCCCGCGGAAATCGAATATTACCTCTGCGGTCCTCCGCCCATGCTCAATGCCATTCTGAAAATGTTGGATGATCTCGGAGTCGGACCGGAAATGATTGCTTACGACAAATTTTAGGCTATGACATCTGATTATTTTGTTTTTACAATTGAAACAAGACGTTATGCCCTTGAGCTTTCGGCTGTGGAAAAAGTGATCCGCGCGGTGGAACTTATTCCTCTCCCGGATTCACCCGACCGGGTGATGGGGCTGATCAACTTCAGGGGAAAGATGATTCCGGTCTTTAATATCCGTAAGAAACTGCGCGTCGCGGAACGTGAGATCGAACCGGATGACAGAATAATCATATCCCGGATATCGGACTATCATGTTGCTTTCATAGCCGATACGGTCGAAGGAGTGTTTGCTTTTTCTCCCATCCCCGGAGGGAAGTCCCGATGGGATAAAGCCGAACAGATTTTTCCTGAAATGGAAGAGTTCATCAAGGGTGTCGCGGAAATTGACGGCAGCCCTGTTATCGTGTATGACAGTCAGAGACTTTTAGAAGTGAGA
>DYRK01000115.1:2665-4658 GCA_020718785.1 Desulfatirhabdium butyrativorans
TGAATATTAGGGGACATATATGGTTTCGGATATTCCGGATCAGCTTATTTCCCGGCTGAGTGATTTCATCAACTTGAAAATCGGACTTTATTTTCCGGAAAACCGCTGGAAAGAACTGAAACGGAGCATGAACGCGGTGGCACGGGATTTTGCGGGCAAATATGATATAGCCGATGATCCGGTCTCATGTGCCGAGTGGCTGCTCTCTTCTCCGGCAACACAGGAGCAGCTTGATATTCTGGCAAAACATCTCACCATAGGCGAGACCTATTTTTTTCGGGACAAAAATCTTTTTCAGACATTGAGACAAAATATTCTGCCGGAACTGATTGCCGGCTGCCGCGAAACAGGAAAACCGCTCAGAATCTGGAGCGCGGGCTGCTGTACCGGTGAAGAACCCTATTCCATAGCTATTCTGGCGGATCAGATGATGCCGGAGAGGAATATCACGATTCTGGCGACCGATCTGAATACCCTTTTTCTCAGAAAAGCCGAACAGGGCATTTATACCCGATGGTCATTTCGCGATACCCCGGAATGGATAATACAGAAATATTTTATCCGGACAGATGAGAAATATTTTGAAATTTCTCCATATCTGAAAAAAATGGTCAGATTTTCCCAGCTCAATCTGGTTGATGACATCTATCCTTCGGTCATTAACAGTACCCATACCATGGATATCATTTTCTGCCGCAATGTGCTCATGTATTTTGAAAGCGATCAGAGAGCAGAGATTATCGGGCGTTTCTTCCGTTCGCTCTCGGAAAAGGGCTGGCTGATTTTCAGCCCCAGCGAAACACCCGGAGTCCGGCATCCGGGTCTGCATACTGTGCAGTTTCCGAATGTGACGCTGTATAGGAAAGAGGTCAGGGGTATGGGGTCAGAGGTCAGTGGTCAGGGAACAGAGGAGTCATCTCACCATTTGCCCCGCATCTCTCACCCCGCACCTCTTACCCCGAACCCCGAACCCAGAATCCCGAACCCCGAACCCGTTTACGAAACCATACTGGCGATGGCTGATATGGGAAAATCAGACGAGGCTGAAAGACTGTGCAGAACAGCGGTTCAAGGCGAAAAGAAACTCGATCCCGGATATCATTATCTTCTGGCGACCATTTATCAGGAGCAGGGGCGTCCCAAAGATTCGCTGAAATCGCTCAGACATGCGCTTTATCTGGACCCGGACTTTGTGCTGGCGCATTTTCTGCTGGGAAACCTGATGATGCTGGAAGGCAGAAGCGATGAATCTGAAAAGCATCTCAGGAATGCGGCTTCTTTGCTGCTTGCCATGAAACCCGAAGCGGTGGTAGCCTATTCCGAAGGCATAACCGCAGGAAGATTGCTGGAAATCGTACAAAGCATGATACAGCGTATTCTATGATAATGAAAGACCTGACCGGCGGAATCAATCGGGAACAAATCAGGCATAGTGCAGAGTCTGTCAGAGCAGCTTTTGCCAAAGGCTCTGAACTTAGGCCCGCGGAAAAACGGCAGATTCTGAAAGCCAGAGCCGATGCTCTGGCAAAAAAAGAAGAGATGTCCGATGCGGATGAGGCATGTCTGCAAGTAGCGGTTTTTCTTCTTGCACATGAAACATACGGCGTCGAACTGACATATATCCGCGAAGTGTGTCTTTTGAAAGAAATTACGCGGATTCCTTCTGTTCCTTCCTTTGTTCTCGGTATCATTGCTTTCAGAGGACAGATTCTTTCCCTTATTGATCTGAAAAAAATTTTTGATCTTCCCGTACAGCAAATTGATGAGCGGAGCCGGGTCATTGTGCTTCATTCAGATACAATGGAATTCGGTATCCTTGCAGATGAAGTTATCGGAGTGATGGCGATTCCGCTGTCGCGGATTCAGGGGACGTATCAGGGAATGGGAGCCGAATATCTCAGAGGCATCACGCCCGACCGCATGGCGATTCTTGACGCAAAGGAACTTCTTTCGGATAAGAAACTTGTGGTACATCAGGAAGTGTGAGAAGTGA
>DYRK01000115.1:4758-13070 GCA_020718785.1 Desulfatirhabdium butyrativorans
TTATAAAAGGAGAGCAGGATGATTCAGTTTTTCCGTAAAAGCGTAAGAAGATGGCTCATGGCTTTTTTTATTCTGGGGACATTGATCCCCATCGTGCTGATAGCCTATCTTTCTTTTTATTATTCCAGAAAGTCGCTGAAGGATGCCGCGTTCGAACGGCTTTCCGTAGTCAACGATATCAGGAAAAATCAGATTCTGAGTTATATAAAAGAAAGAATGGCAAATCTGACGATGGTGGCAGAATCCGCGGATGCGACATGGTCGCTTAACGCTTTTGAAGACTATTATAATATGAAAAAAGCAGGTTCGGACGGAGCCTTTGATGTGGCTTCTGAGGAATACAAGACCGTGTATGAAAAAAATGATCCCTTTTTCAGAAAATGTTCGGAGATATTCGGATATCAGGATATTTATTTTATATGCAGACGCCGTGGTCATGTGATGTACACGGCAAAAAAAGATAAAGACCTGGGAACTGATCTGAATACAGGTACTTACAGAGATTCCGGTCTGGCAGGGGCATGGGCAAAAGCGATAAAGGAAAAAAAGGCGATCATGGAAGATTTCTCGATATATGCGCCGACCGGCAGACCCGCTGCATTTATCGCCGCACCGGTAAGCAATGACAGCGGGGATGTCGTTGCAGTCATAGCCGCGCAGATCGGCGAGGTTCAGATCGGAAGTATTATGCAGAAAAGAAAGGGTATGGGAGAGAGCGGTGAGACATATTTTGTGGGACAGGATTTTCTGATTCGCGGGTATTCGAGGAGCGACAGCACCATGTATGTCATGAAAACCAAAATCGCCACTCCCGCGGTCCGTAAGGCATTGAACAATCAGTCAGGTGCGGAAGTGACGGACAGTTACAATGGCGGGAAGGCTATAGCAGCTTATTCCGATCTCGGTCTCAACGAATCAGCGGGCGCGGATTTCGAATGGGCAGTTATCTCGGAAATAGATGAGAAAGAAGCCTTTGCGCCTATCAGCGAACTCGGGATACAGATTCTCTGGATAGGACTTTTATTGGCTGCTTTGTCCTGCCTGACCGGATATCTCTCGGCAAAGTCAATTGCCGCACCCTTGAAAAAATTATGTGAGAAGGTGATAGCAATGGCTGACGGAGACCTGACCATCACTCTGACTCCGGGGATACGGCTCGATGAGGTCGGAACATTGATGGATGCTTTTTATTATATGCTGGGTACGCTTCGCAGTCAGACACAGCAGATAGCCGACGGTGCCAAGACCATAAGCGCATCTGTCAGTCAGATTTCAGCCACATCTTCCCAACTGACCGCAGGTTCTTCGGAAATAACCACATCGGTTGCCGAAATCGGCACAACAGTGGAGGAAGTGAGGCAGACCTCATATCTCTCCAATGAAAAAGCAGGCAATGTGGCGCAGAGTGCGGAACAGGTGACCCGGATTT
Organism: Desulfatirhabdium butyrativorans; assembly: GCA_020718785.1. Classification (GTDB taxonomy): domain Bacteria; phylum Desulfobacterota; class Desulfobacteria; order Desulfobacterales; family DYRK01; genus DYRK01. The sequence goes on from DYRK01000115.1 coordinate 6,188, forward strand.
CCGAAACCGGCAAGAAAGCCACGGAAGATGCTGTAAACGGTATGAGCCGCATCAGACAGGAGATGGAGTATGTTGCAGAAAGCATTGTAAAGCTGAGTGAGCAGACCCAGAATATCGGAGAAATTGTCAATGCCGTCAATGAACTGGCAGATCAGTCAAATCTGCTTTCGGTCAACGCGGCGATAGAGGCAGCAAAGGCAGGGGAACACGGCAGGGGCTTTGCGGTAGTGGCTCAGGAAGTCAAATCCCTTGCGGATCAGTCCAAAGAGGCCACAAATCAGATCAGAAGCATTATCAGTGAAATTCAGAAGGCAACCGGCGCCGCGGTAATGGCAACTGAGCGCGGAAACAAAGCCGTGGAATCCGGAGTGCATCTCTCTGTTCAGGCAGGTGAAGCCATTGATATTCTGTCCCTCAGAGTGGGCGATTCCGCACATGCCGCCATGCAGATTGCCGCATCCAGTCAGGAACAGTTAGTCGGAATGGATCAGCTCGTTCAGGCCATGGACAGCATCAAAGATGCCAGTATGCAGAATGTGGAAGGCGCGAGACAATTGGAAACTGCAATAAAACGTCTCAACGATCTGAGTCAGACAATGAAGCAGTTGGCATTGGTGTTTAAGATATGAGGTTCGGGGTGCTGGGTGCTGGGTGCTGGGTACGGGGTGCTGGGTGCGGGGTGCTGGGTGCGGGGTTCTGACCCGGCACCCGGTTCCCAGAACCCAGTCCCCAGGACCCAGTCCCCGGAACCCAGTCCCCAGAACCCAGGACGACCCGCTTATGATGAATGAAGAAGAACTGCTGAGGAAACTCAGGGACGCGTTCAAATCAGAGTCCGAAGAGCGTCTGGCGAATCTCTCTGCCGGTCTGCTGGAACTTGAAAAAACTTCCGCTCCGGATCAGCGGCATTCTCTCATAGAGACGATTTTCAGGGAGGCACACAGTCTGAAAGGGGCTGCTCGTGCCGTGAATCTGGCTGAAATCGAAACGCTGTGTCAGGCTGTGGAAGGAATTTTTGCAGAGATGAAACGCGGGGAGACTTTGCTGTCTCCCGGACTGTTCGACAGCCTTCATGATGCTGTGGAAGCAATTAAAAATTTTCTTGCAGACCAGTCTCCTGAAAATAAAGGAAAAATCGGGGATTTAGTCTGTGAATTCGAAGAATTGAAAACAGGCGGGAAGCCGGAACAGACTGCAGGGCGCGTAAAACGCTCTGTCCCGGACAGCCATGAGCTGTCCGGCAGCGGATTGCCTCCTTCTCCTTCTTTTTCTCCCTGCTCCTCTGTCAAAAAACCGCAGGTTTCATCGGAAACCTTGAAAATACCGATCTCCAAATTGGATAAGCTGCTGCTGGAAGCCGAAGAGCTTTCTTCCCTGAAACTGGCCGGGAGTCAGCATCTGCTCGGTCTCAGGAACGCGGTGCAGTCTTTTGAAATCTGGAAAAAGCAATGGAGCCGTGCCGAACCGGAATACCGGCTGTTGCGGAACCGGATGAGATCCGAAGTGTCTTCTGACGGCAAGATCCTGTCCCTGAGCAATCTGACAGCTTTTCTGGATTGGAATCAGGAATATGTCCGATCTCTGGGACAGGAGATAAAGCGGATGAAAAAGGCAATGGAACAGGATCAGCGGATGCTTTCCCGGATGGCAGATGATCTGACCGATGATATGAAAAAGATCATGATGCTTCCCTTTTCGACGATTTTCGATGTATTTTCAAAGATGGTGCGAGACATCTCAAGGAGTCAGGGCAAAGATGCCGAATTGATTCTCGAGGGCGGCGAAACCGAGATAGACCGCCGGATTCTCGAAGAGATGAAAGACCCGGTCATGCACCTTTTGCGGAATGCCGCGGATCACGGTCTGGAAGAAGCGGGAATCCGGATAAAAAGCCGGAAACCGGAACGCGGCATCATTAAACTTGCGGTTTCGAGGATCGAGGGCGGCAAAGTCGAAATTCTGATTTCAGATGACGGCGGCGGTGTGGATATTGCCCGGATCAAAGAAGAAGCCGTAAAAGCCGGGATTCTGTCTCAGGGAGAAGCGGAAATCATAAACGGTCAGGAGGCACTTTCGCTGATTCTCCGTTCAGGAATTTCATCCAGCAATATCATCACCGAACTTTCAGGCAGAGGTATCGGTCTTGCTATTGTTCAGGAAAAAGTCGAGAAATTAGGCGGATTTATGTCCATAGAGACAGAAGCCGGCAAGGGAACGTCCTTCAGGATAAGGCTGCCGCTGACCCTGGCAACGTTCAGAGGTGTGCTGGTAAAGGCGGCGGATCAGCTTTTCGTTGTCCCCGCGTCTCAGGTGGAACGGGTGCTGAAAATTCCGCGAGATGAGGTGCAGACCGTTGAAAACAGAACAACCGTCCTGCTCAACGGACAGGTTCTGCCTTTGGCGGAATTGGCGGATATGCTGAAATCGGAAGAATCGGAAGGAGACAATGAAGAGTTTCTGACTCTGATGATTCTGGTAACCGGACAGAAACGGGCAGCTTTCAGGGTTTCGGAGGTTTTATGCGAACAGGAAGTTCTGGTAAAAAATCTGGGTCTTCAACTCAGCAGAGTTGCCAATATTGCCGGAGCTACGATTCTGGGGAACGGAAAAGCGGTTCCGATTCTGAATGTGCATGATCTGATGAAGACTCAGTCTGGGGGCAGAATCCGCGGCATCCGGGAAGGCAGTCCGGATGATCCGCAGATTTCCGTGAAACCGAAAAAACCTTCTGTTCTGATTGCAGAAGACTCCATCACCTCGCGTACACTGATAAAAAATATTCTGCAGGCCTCAGGCTATGAAGTCAAAACGGCTGTGGACGGGCAGGATGCCTATACTTTGCTCAAAAGCGAGACGTTTGATGCAGTGGTGTCGGATGTGGAAATGCCGAGGATGAACGGCTTCGAACTCACGGAAAAAATCCGCAGCAATGAAAAGCTTGCAGATATTCCGGTTATATTGGTGACGAGTCTGGATTCGCGTGAAGACAGGGAACGCGGCATTGATGCGGGTGCTGACGCCTATATTGTCAAGAGTAATTTTGATCAGAGCAATCTTCTGGAAGTGATCGGCAGGCTGGTTTAGTAGGGGCGAAAGATTTTTCGCCCCTACCCCCGAACCCGTCCTAAGGAAGGGGAAACAGTGGGTGAAGGCATTGACATTCTGATTGTCGAAGACAGTCCGACACAGGCGCTGAAACTGCAACTTCTCCTTGAACAGCAGGGATACCGCGTGAGGGTCGCAATTAACGGAAAACAGGGGCTGGATATGCTTCAGAAGGGCTTCTACCCTGTGGTTATCACCGACTGGGTCATGCCTGAAATGGACGGTTTCCAATTCTGTCAGGCAGTAAGGTCTCAGGAATTTCCGGGATATGTGTATCTCATACTTCTGACAGCCAAAGATACACGGACAGATATTGTCGCAGGATTGGAAGCCGGCGCGGATGACTATCTTATCAAACCGGTGGACAGCGCAGAACTCATTGCCCGGCTCAACACCGCAAAGCGGATCATAAGGCTCGAGCATTCGCTGCGTAAGCGCAATGAAGAGATTGCGCTTCTGTCAATCACCGATCCCCTGACACGGACATATAATCGCCGATATCTCAACGAGCAGTTGCCCAAAGCCCTGAATCATACCTTCAGACATTCTCGCCCGCTGTCCATTGCAATCTGCGATATAGACCATTTCAAAAGCATCAACGATTGCTACGGACATCAGATCGGCGACCATGTTCTGCGGGAGTTTGCCGGCGGGATCAGAAATGTGATCCGGGAAGGAGCGGACTGGGTGGTAAGATACGGCGGCGAGGAATTTCTGATTGTTCTGCCTGAGACAGACTTGATCGGCGCGCACAGAGCCGCGGAACGCTATCGGCTGCTGACTGCTGACACGCCGATTTTACATGAAGATAAAAAAATAAAGATCACCGCCAGTTTCGGGGTGGCATGTGTCTATCCTACCGAGGAAGGCAGAAAGGTGACGGTGGAAGCTCTCATATCCGCGGCGGATCAATGTATGTACCGCGCCAAACAGGAGGGGAGAAACAGGAGTTTCACCGTGGCTTTGGGATTGAAAAGTGAGGAGTGAATATTAGATGTTATCGGAAATAAAAAAGGTTCACGCCTGTAATTCAATTTTTTTATGCAAAAAATTCAAACTGTTTTCATCTTTCTGATTCTTAATGTGCTGTTCTGTGTATAGATGAATAATTGACTTTTATACATCAAACTCCTGCTCTTTCAGCAGCGGGCAAAAAAAGGGAGGTTTATCATGAAAAGCAAGGAAAAAACACTCCGGACAGTAAAACGGGTTTCAAACCCGTATTACAGCAAATCAAGGAGAAAGGAGGGACTCATGCTGATTGATGACGGATAGGGCGGGCAGTTGTGCTGCCCGGGCGGTATTGCAAAACGGAAAAATACAAATCTGTTCAAAAAAAGGAGAAAATCATGTATCAAAACACCTCGAAACAATGGCTGCGGATGGCGGCGGCAATTATTATTGCTGCTGTCGCGTTGAATCCTTCGGCATCGTATGCGGACGATCCACCATGTTCACTCATACCGGGCATAGGGGACGGACAATGCGGCTGCATTGAAGGTCACGTCGTGATATGTTCCTCCGGTTATCTGTGGATTCCGGGCCGTGGCGAATGCGAGGGCTATACCTGCGGCGGAAGTACAGCCCCGAAAATACTCGGCAACCGCAAAACCAAACCCGGCGGCGTATCCAAAGGCGAAACCGTAGAAGTCAAGGATCCGATTTCCACCGGCGGCGGTGAATTCAGAGAATACTGGAAACTGCTCTCATTGGGCGGCGGATTCCTTCCCCTTGATTTCACGCTCGGCTATATGCCGGATATTGACTTCAGCACCCCTGCCAGCGACGGGCCGGCTCAGTTTCCGCCTTCGGATGCCGTCAAAGCATTCACCAGCAATACGGTGATGCGTCTTGTCGAGTTTACCGACCAAAGCATTACGCCGAACACGGATTATGTCAATATCCTGATGTTCGATGATCTGCTGGTATTCAAGTATGACAGCGGCACTGCCAAGTTTCTGCCGGTCGGACCTGTGAAATACCAGTTGGAAAAGAAAAGCAGCGGCTATTATTACCTGATGAACCCGGACAACGATCTGGTTTATATCTTCAGAAGCAGAGAACTGGATTATGCCGTAACTTCTCCGGCGCACCAGATCAGACGGGTCGGTGAAATCGAATATGTTCTTGACAGAAACGGCAGCCGGATCAGTTACACTTACAATTCCGATTATCTGCCGACTCTTGCGGAAGAAAACGGCACGGGCCGGAAACTGACTCTGACTTACAGCGGCGGCGGTCTCTCATCTGCGGCAGACGGCGCGGGAAGAACGGTTTCCTTTGTATATCAGTCCCTGACCTGCGGAGGAACTGCGGCCACAACGCTGACGGGCTTCAAAGACGCCATGAATCAGCAGACAGCATTCGAGTACGATACCTCGACCTCGCCCTGCTATCTGATTAAAAAGATCAGACGTCCTCTGGGCAATTCGAATATTGACCAGACATGGACAAGCAATCCCAAAGGCGTCAAAGGCATCAGTTCGCAGAAAGATGCTTACGGCAATGAGACAAAGCTTTCATGGTCCCAGGATGCTTCGGGAAATCTCATTACAACGGTCAGCAATCCTGACGGCACGCAGCAGACTTTTCACCATGAAGCAGAGCGATATCCGCTGGATATGAAAGACGCGGCAGGCAAAAGCAGGGGCATGAGCTATACCGCAGACAATCAGATCTCTCAGATCACGGATCGGATGGGAGACAAAACTTCCATGACCTATCATGCGGCATCCGGCAGGCTTGCCTCTGTCACCGACGCCGAAAATCAGACCGTCACATACACTTATGCGGCGCAGTCTCAGACCTTCACCAATCCGGCAAACAGCGAAGCGGTTGTTTTCACCTTTTACAATCTGACGCAGATCGCTTACCCTGACGAAACCGAAGAGCAGTTTTCTTATGACAGCAGGGGAAATGTTCTGACCCGGACCGACCGGAACGGAAAGGCGTGGGAATATACCTATAATGCCAAAGGGCAGGTTCTCACGGAAAAGAATCCCGCAGGCGGCGTCACAACCCGTGAATACAATGCCGACGGAACTCTTGCATCCCAAACGGATTCGGATACCGGCAAAACCGCGTATCAGTATGATGCTTACAAACGAATCGTCCAGATAAGCTATCCGGACAGTTCTGTCTATAAAATCGCTTACGACGCCAACGATCTGATCACACAGATTACGGATCGGAAAGGCACTGTTACCGCATTCGAATATGACGGAAACCGGAATCTGACAGGCAGCAGACAGGCTGTCGGAACTCCGTCCGAGCGGTCTGCCGCGTATCAGTATGACCTCATGGACCGGATGATCAGATTCACAGATCCGGCAGGCAAAGCCGTTCAGTATGAGTATTCCTACTGGGGAGCGGTCAGACAGATCACCTATCCGGGCAATGCTCAGGTGAAATTCGCTTATGATGACCGCAACTGGCTGATTCAGTTCACAGATGAAGCCGGAAAAATTTTTTCGGCTTCGAGAGACGATGAAGCTGTGTTCACCGGCTTCAACTCCCCGGGAAAACGGAAAATCACTCTGGGTTCGGACAAACTGGGGAATTTCAGTCAGGTGACGGATCCGGGCGGCAATCTGTATAAGATCGAGCGCGATGCAATGGAGCAGATTGTCAAAGTCATTGATCCTTTGAACCGTGAAATGAGCATTGCAAGAGACGGAGAAGGCAGAATCACATCCATGACCCTGCCGGTTATCGGAACGGTCACCTAGAAGGCGTTTAAAAATTAGTGAAACTATTTAGTCATAGTCTTACTCTTAGT
>DYRK01000116.1:0-1792 GCA_020718785.1 Desulfatirhabdium butyrativorans
GTGCAGCCGGATCAAAGTCTGTATTTGGGAGGTCTGATTTTCCCGATATCTTTATGTCTTAACCGCTGGAGTTCCTGTGCTTTTTTATGCCCCAGATCCGCAGCCTCTTTCAAATCTTTCTCACCCATTTCGGTATTGCCGGTTTTGAAATACGCGCTGGCTCGGTTATAGTATGCCATTGCATATTTGGGTCTCATTTCGATTGCGCTGGTAAAAAGATTGATCGCCTCCGAATATTCCCCGGTCCGGCATAAAACTTTTCCTTTTTCAAGCCGGTCCAATGCAAGGGTATTCTGAACAGAGGCTTTCTGTGCGGTTTTGAATTCATATTTGCAATGCTTGCAGATATTGGCTTTTGCAAGCACCCGTTCTGCACATCTCGGGCATGTTTTCATCTGACCCAGGACATTCTGAGTCACTTTTTCTTTTATTTTTTTGTTGACGGTTACAAGATATTTGCCCATTATACGCTGCATAAACTGGGCAAAAGGTTTTTCATCTATCTGATAAATAGAAATCTGATGATTGATCTCTTCCTGAACAATATCCTGACTTTGCTTTATATCCGGAAGTATCAGCGCAAAATCGGCAAGCAGTTCGATGATCTGACCGTACTTATCCAACTGGAGATTCTGAATTGCCGCGGATTCCCCCATTTCGTTTTTGATATTTTCGAGTTTGAAATAATCCAGCGCGTTTTTGATCAGAGTCTGAGTTCCGTCGCGGATGGTTTTTTCAAGCGTTGTGGTATCATATTCTTTTTTCAGACCCATGATTCTGTTTTCGTACCAATGCTTCAGGTCCTCGATTTTTTCATCATAAGCCTTTTCCATCCATCTTTTGGTAATAAAAAATGTGGTACCCAGCGAGACGACCGTATAAAGGACTGTGAATACAAAAGCCGCATACCTGTTAGGGATCTGAAACGGCAGATATGCGGAAAGACCTACCGAGACAGACCCCACAATAATCAAACCCAAATAAATATTCATTTTTCACCTGCCTGTTTTTCCTGATTCTGACGGATTTCCTTTTCCATGTCAAGCGGTCAGCCCATTTTTTTCCGTTCTGAAGTTAAGGAGGAGTGCTAAAATAAAATTTCAGCACAGCTCCGATTAACTTAATGGCATTGAAAGCCGGGGCTTTGGAACTGGAAAACGGGAAAAAGGCGGCGTCCGCCCTACGGTATAACACGGATTATACCGGGCGTATCTCCGATCCCCCGAATTTCGGGCCGATACATGGATTCGACAAAAGTCGGCGGCACGGAAAAGATTCCCGGAGTGACCGCACGCATCAGATAGAACAGATGGCTGACCTGATCTTTGTCGGTTTCCAGAACCGCGGCATAACGGTCATCGCGATACTCTTCATGCGAGATGTTCATCTGTTCCCTCAGACGCCAGACAGAAGCTCCTCCGATCTCAATATCGTCAAAACCGACACTGTGTTTGAGATTCTGATTTTCGAGTTCGAACCCGGCCGGCAACAGGTCAACTGCAAGAGCATCCGGAAGCCATTCGTCGGAAGCAATCCTGAGATGAACCAGCACCAATTCGCCAACCTTGAAATCGCTTCGTGAGATAAACTTCCCTTCGGAATCATACATCTCGCGCTGAATGCTGATCCGTGAATCATCTTTCGGGGGCGGCGTTTTTGTGTAGCCGTTGACAATAGCGGACGCGTACATAAATCCCGGCGTTTCCGAAACAAAAGTAATGCCCCGTGCAATATCTTCCGGCATGAGAGAGGTAATATATGCGCCCTGCCGCTCCTGCACGGTCTCTTTTCC
>DYRK01000116.1:1892-3919 GCA_020718785.1 Desulfatirhabdium butyrativorans
TCAAAAAGAATCCTGAGCGTTCCGAGTTCGGCATAATTGACTTTTGAAAGCACATAGCCCGCGTAACTGCGTACCGCAAAATCAAGATGTTCGACATCCCAATGACTTCCATAATCCGGCACGGTGAAGCTCTGTTGCAGATATTCGTTCAGCCGCGCCAATGCCTTTTCATCCATGGACGCGGGGATTTTCAAGCCCATGTCTCTTGCCATGAGCAGAAAATCCGTGGCATAAACCGTGAGCCACGGGGCTTCCGGGCTGTTTTTGTCCCACAACCCGAATCCGCCGGAGGTCAGCTGCATGGAAGATAAGCGTTCCACTGCTTTTTCCAGCCGTCTGACGCGTTCTTCATGAGTTATCGGCGGCAGGCTGTACTGAGCAATCCGGTCGGGTGTCGCAAATAGCAGCGGATATGCCTGACTCGTGGTCTGTTCCAGACAGCCGTAGGGATAAACAATGAGATCCTGCATGGCGTTACGGATATCCAAAGGAATCACCGGTGAAATTTTCAGGTCCGCCCTGACGGTTTCGGGAATCATATCTTCCGCAACCGCGGGATCGAGAGCAAATGTTTTATCTCCTGCCGTGAAATTCAGCACTTTCCGTATCTTGCGGGCAATTGACGGATATCCGGGCCGTACTCCGAGCTTCCAGTCCTGATCCGTCGTGATGTCTTTGCCTTCAAGGTGCAGACGGATTTCAGATGCCCCGTATTTTGTTCCGGCTTTTACCGGAAAACGGAGAGTTGTTTTTTTCCCGTCCGCGAGTCGAATATTCTGCCTGCCGTTTTCCAATATCAGGGGATCACCTGCAGTCATTGTCAGGGAAAACTCCTGATCTGCTCCGCTGAGATTGTGGACATCAAGGGTTAATTCGGTCTGATCTCCGGGCGCAAGAAATCTGGGCATGGAAAGCTGGGTCACTGTGGGCGCGGCAACTGTGACCTCTGTTTCTGCGGAACCGAAACAGTCTTTGCCGAAAGCCACAGCCATCAGCCTGAGCCGTCCGTTGAAATCCGGCAGATCAAAATGGACCTGAGCTTCGCCGTTTTCGTCAAACGCACAGGGACCCTGAAAAAGCGAAACTAACCGGACTTCACTTTCAGGACGTTTGCCGCCTGAATCCGCATCGCCGCCGAAACGCAGGGTCGCTGCCTGACCGTCGGGGGTTTCGATGACTTTGCCGTAAATATCGTAACTGTCCGTACCGTAGCGTCTGGGGTCGAAGAAATAAGCAAAAGGATCGGGAGATTTGAAATCTGTGATATTCAGAATCCCCAGATCGGTCGCGGCAAGGGTTACGAAAACCTCTTCGGGCGAGACAGCCGGTAAGGGATTCGTGCAGCGAAGACTGGCTCCGGGAGTCGGCATTGCTTTAGTGTGAGTTAAATCCAGCTTTAGTTTTACAGTCAGCGGTCCCTGAGACGCTGCTTTTTCCGGGGCATTAAGCGACACATCCAATTTCCGGTCTGCCCGGTTCAAAGGCAGATGAATCAGTCCCACAGCCCGGTTCGGAGTGATTTTCTCTTTTGCATCCGCGGGTCGGAATACTACCGCGCTGATATAAAGATTATGGCTGTCCCAACGGGCAGAAACGGGAATTTCCACGAGAGTTCCTTTTGCCGAAACTTTCATCCGTTTCGACCACAGAAGCGTATTCCCTTCCACCATAATGAGACCGTCTCCGTCTGAGGGCGGCGTGACCGTGAGTTGAATTATATCTCCGGGCTGATACACGGGTTTGTCAGGCTTCAGCATCACTCTGTCCGGTCTCGCGGCATCGGTCGAAGCGTCTCTGCCGTGCCACCAGTATCCCACACGGAAACGGATACTTGTTATCAAACCGGTTTCAGGGTCGGTGACAGAGAGCAGATACTGCCCGTTCTGCAAATGAAGCGTATAGGGAGTCGGGGCATCTGCTTTCAGATTCAGGGTTTCGGTGAGAAACTGATAATTCTTTTCAGAATACCGGTTCTGCCATCCCGTGGATTCGGAATATTCCCAGTAATAATCACGGTCTTCTTTGGT
>DYRK01000116.1:4019-5882 GCA_020718785.1 Desulfatirhabdium butyrativorans
CCGATAAGATTTTCCGCGGGCAGGATATTCTGCTCGATATTCCGGGTAACGGGTCTGCCCCCGGTTTCAAACAGGCTGACAATGACTTTGACCGAAAGGGGCGATTTTATTTCCTGCCATCGGCTGTCAATTTTGAGTCGGAGATGTCCCTCATTGTCCAAAGATTCCGAAGGCAGTTCCCAGTAATCTTTGTAGTTGCTGTCCTGAATATTTCCGAACTGAAATCCCTTGTAACGCTCTGAAATCTCCCGTTTTGCCTGAACCCTGACCCGGGCTGTGACTTCGTTTCCGGAAGCCGGCGCGCCGTAGAGATATTCTCCGGATACGGCGATTTCCAAAGCATTTTCGGGCTGCGGTTCCGGCACGGCAAGGTCTGATTTCATCCGCTCCGGCAAAAATTCTTCCACCTGAAATTCAAATTCAGCGCACGGGGCATCCGAAGAAGGATCATCCCAGAGTTTCAGACGCCAGCGTCCGGTCTGGGCATCTTTGGAAATATTCAGCTCGGTCTGGTAGTACCCGGTTCGGGGTTCGGGGTTCGGGGTTCGGGGTGAAGAGTTTTCCCCAGACCCCGGCCCCCGGACCCCAGACCCATTTTCCTCATTCCATACAAAACTTTTCGCTTCCTGTCCGTCCGGGCGGAAAAGTTTGGCTGTTATGGGCATTGACTGCACTCGGCTGCCGTCATAATCTCTGAGCAGAGCAGAGACAATCACGGTTTCCCCGGGACGGTAGAGGTCCCTCGTGCTGTAAACATAAATTTCACGGGCTTTGTAAGCGTGTTTTCCCAGATCGAATTCGCTCATATCCAGCGCGGGAATCCGCATCGGCAGGATTCCGACCTGATCTCCGTATTCGGCTTTGATGACATAAACAGTGTCCGGAAGCTTTTCAGGTGAACGGAAACACCCGGCGGCATCCGTGAATCCCTCTCCTGTGAGACGGCTCTGTTCATCATAAAAAGTCAGCCGTACATCAAAAATGGGATCGCCGGTTTTCAGCGAAGAGGCAATAATCAGGGATTCGTCTTTGTAAATTCTGGCATGAAGCCCGATATCGGTGATTAAAAAATAAGTGCTTTGATAACTGTAGTTGTATTCTCCCGGCTCCCGCATCACCGCGAGATAAATGCCCGGAACCTGCAATTCCCGAATATCTTCCACAGGAATATAACAGACCGTCCTTTTGTTTCTCACCGCGTTCAGGTCAAAACGGCCTGTAAAAACAATCTCGCCGTATTCTCTGACTCGGCTGAGGTCATACTGATCTTTGCGGCCAGTGAGATTTTTCCAATCCACAAAATGAACCAGAGCTTTTTCATTCAGTCTGAAGAACTCCATTTCCACACTCGGAACATTGACCGTAACCACCGGCAGACCCTGAGTCATTTTTGCAGGGAGCAGAAAGCCCTCGCCGGCAAAACTTGCCACCGGCATGATTTTCCGTGTTACCACGGTACGGCTGACCCGCTGATTCAGAGAATGACCCTCTGCGGAACACAGAGTCTCCAGCACTGAGACCGAATATTCCGTCTCCGGCTCCGCGTGGGGGAACCAGAGTATCCGGCAGTCTTCAGACAGAACCCAGGCACTCTTCAGTAATCCTTTAGGATCGCTGATACGAAGGTGGCTGTCATGACGGACTTTGGGGTCCAGCGGCTCTGAAAACAGAACAGCGACCGCCGGTCCGCCGTCGTAGGTGCGCTCGCCGATATCCAATACCCGAAATACAAGCGGGGCAGCAGAAGAGAGAGTCTGTGCCTGCACCGCGATTGCGGATATCAGCAATACACAGAAACATCCTGTCAGAATTATTTTTTTCATATTTTTTTTCCTATGACTTACGCATTTGAATTTATTTTCC